>JAEUHE010000179.1 GCA_016793885.1 Verrucomicrobiales bacterium | reverse complement strand
AGCGCAACCCGCGATGGGGTTGTGAGAAAACCACGACTAACCCAGGGTAGGCGCTCCTGCGTCGCGCCAACCCTGGGCTTTGAGCCGGAATCCCTTTGGGATTCTAACATTTGGTCGAAGAACTTGTGGGTAATGCTTAGGTCGTGCCACCGCAGTCCATAGGGCGCTCATGCGCCTCCATGAGGTAGGGTAGCGCTTTGCCGAATCCCCAAACCGCTTGATCCTGTATCAGCTTCCCACTACAACAGCCGAGTGCTCGACATCACTTCAAAGCAGCCGGCCAGTCCGCCCCTGTGGTTTTTACTTCTGGTGGCGGCCTTGAACGGAGCGGCGATCCTCATTCTTCAGATCGTGGGCGGCAAGCTCTTGGCTCCGTATTTGGGATCTTCCCACTACGTTTGGACGGCGCAGATCCTGGTCACCATGGTCGCCTTGGTAGTGGGCTACGAGTTTGGGGGGAGAATGTCCGATCGCCAGCGATCGCTGACTTGGCTCTTCGGCAGCATGGGGGCGGCGGCCGTCTGGCTCGCCTTGGTCTTGCCATTCACCGAACCCATCGCCTTTTACGCCCTGCGGTGGAATCTGGCGGTTGCTTCCCTGGTGGCTGGCGGCGTGCTGTTTTTCGTTCCGCTGCTGTTGTTGGCCATCACCGGACCCTTTCTGCTGCGCAGCCTACCGGTTACGCCGAACAATGTGGGAAGCCAGGCGGGTTCGCTTTCCGCCGTGAGCACTTTGGGAAGCGTCGGCGGAGCCCTGCTGGCCGGCTTGGTTCTGGTGCCGAACCTTCAGAATGTCGTGGCGCTTCATCTGATTGCGTCGGGGCTGACCTTGCTCAGCGTCGCGTACTTCGCGGCGTGGAACCGTGGCGCGTTGCGGGTAGCGGGGGCCTTGGTGGTAGCGCTGGCGGTCTGCTGGGGCGGTGCGGTGGGAATCCGAGGCCAGACCCGATCGACTTTCAAACACTGGACGGAGCTTGAACGTCGGAATTCGCCCTTCGGGCTGATGCAGGTGATCCAGTCCAAAACCACTCCCCAGATAGCACTGCTCAACGACTTTTTGATGCAGAACTCCTGCGATGCCACCAATGGCCAAAGCCTGCTCGCTTTCAGCTACCTGGAGCACGGTCTGGCGCGCGCGTACCACACCAACATTACGTCCGTGCTGGTGGTTGGCATGGGGGTGGGATTTGTGCCGACAGCCTTTGCCAAAGACGGGGCCCAGGTGACTGCGGTGGAGATCAATCCGGAATATGTCGACCTGGGGCGAAAGCATTTTTTCCTGGATACCAACCTGTTCCAGATCGTGATCGGGGACGGACGCCACTTCCTGCATCGAACGACCAATCGCTACGATGCGGTGATCCTGGACGCGTTTTTGGGCGACTCCCCGCCATCACATCTCATGACCCGGGAAACCTTTGAATCGGTGCGGAGTGTGCTTACGGACGGAGGGGTGTTCCTGATGAATTCCTTTGGGGATTTCGAGTTGACCCCCGACGATTTTTTTCTGGCATCGATGGAGAAAACGCTCGGCTCGGTCTTTCGGAGCGTGCGCATGCATTCGACCAGCAATGGCAACGTGATCCTGGTGGCCTCGATGGCGGAGACCCTTCAGATGGTGCGGGCGCCGAGTCTGGCTCGAGTTCATCCCTTCAAAATGAAGGAAGTTCGCACGGGTTTTGACAGCCTGATTACCACCGACCCGAGCCATGGGATGATTCTGACCGATGACTTCAATCCGGTGGATGTCCGCGACGCCCGAAATCGGGAGCTGATCCGGCGTTCGATGGCGGAAGCGGTCAAGGGGTTCTAATCAAACGCGGCAGCCTGGGGGGCTGAGTCGCGAACCATCACGCCCCTTTGGAAGGACGGTAATTCTTTCTGATTGAATTCGCCCCCTCGAACCGAGGTCAGTATACCGCTATGCACCAACTCGTTAAAGCATCCCTCTCTCTAGGGTTAGGATTGTGGATCTCGCTTCCAGTCACGGCAGCTCCGTTCCAAAAAGTACCACAGGGGTTTTCGCAGGAAGTGGCAGTCCGGTGGAAACCGGAGCAGGGCGCTCCAGCGGGTTCGGTGCAGCTCGTGGAGACGACTTCCGAGGGCGTGGTCCGAGCCTTCAGCGAAGGAAAGTGGCAGGCTTTGAGTTCCGGTCGATGGCAGGAAATGGAGGCCTTGGCCAATCGCGACGGTCAGAGATTTGCTTTTCCCGGGCGAGCGGGGGAGCGGATCGAGGTGGGGGTACCCTGGAAATCCGTCCTTCAGGTGCTCAGGCGTGACACCGGGGTTTGGGTTCTGACGGAAACGACCCTCGTCGCAGCTAACTCGGGCCAATCCTTGGGCGGTCTCACGGGCCGCCTGCGGCAGGCGGCTTTGTCTCCCGAGGGAGTGCTTCATGTGGCCGGCAGCGATGGTCTGTATCGCCAGAAAGGCGACAGTTGGGAGCTGGTTCCGGTTCGGGATGGTCTGGGTCGAGCGTGGGCCGTAGAAGACGTGCGCGGGGTGACCTTCGATTCAGACGGCGCACTCTGGGTGGCCAGTCCGGCGGGGGTGGCCAGCCGGGGACCGCGGGGATGGACTTTCTTCGAAGGGAAGGATGGATTGCCATATAACGATTTCACGGGTGCTTTCGCTGGCCCGGGGGGTGAGGTCTGGTTCGCCACCCGGCTGGGAGCGATTCGGTATCGGAAGGGAGATTGGGCTTATCGGCAAGGTCCCCGCTGGATGCCCGCTGATGCGATCACGCAGATCAGTTTGGACTCCGCCGGCAACGCCTGGTTTGCGACGGCTGCTGGGGTGGGAGGAATCGAAAGGCGGCCGATGACTCTGCATGCCAAGGCGAAGATCTACGAGCAGGAGATCCAGGATTTCATCAAGCGAACCCCGTTCGGATATGTATCGGAGGCCTCGCTGCCCAATCCGGCGGATAAGTCAACGGCGCGCCTGGATGACAGCGACAACGACGGCCTCTGGACATCGATGTATGGTGCTGGGGAATGCTTCGGCTATGCCGCAACGCGGGAGCCGGAGCTGAAACAGCGGGCCAAACAGGCATTCGAGGCGCTGCGTTTTCTTCAGAAAGTGACACAAGGTGGGGCGCACGCACCGCCGCCGGGATACATCGCCCGAACCATTCGTTCCGTCGACTTGCCCGATCCCAACATCGGCCGGCTCGAAGGAGATCTGCGCGAGCAGAAGAACGACAGCCTGTGGAAGTCCTATGAGCCCCGGTGGCCGAAGAGCGCGGATGGCAAGTGGTACTGGAAGAGCGACACGAGTTCCGATGAGCTGGATGGGCACTTTTTCTTCTACCCGCTGTATTACGAATTTTGTGCGGAGGATGAGACCGAGAAGGAACGGGTTCGCGATGTCGTTCGTGGGATCACGGACCATCTCATGCAGCATCAGTACCTGCTCATGGAGCATGACGGAAAACCGACCCGCTGGGGCATCTACGGACCTCAGTATCTCAACCGAGATCCTTTTTGGTGGCCGGAGCGCGGGTTGAACAGCTTGAGCATGCTCGCTTATTTGACCGTGGCGGAATATGTCACTGGGGAAGCGCGCTACGGGGCGGCGATCCAGGAATTGGTGGATCGACATGGATATGCCCACAATGCGATGTACGCCAAGGTTCAACATGGTCCCGGATCTGGGAACCAGTCCGACGATGAGATGGCGGTCATGGGCTATTACATGCTCTTGCGCTATTCCAAGAATGAACCTCTCAAGCGTCAGATTCGGTATTCCTTCTTTCGTTACTGGGCCAATGAGGCTCCGGAGCTGAATCCGTTCTTCAACTATGCCTACGCCGCCCATGGAATGGGCCACACCACCACCAACCCGTTTGGCACCTACTCCATCGATCCGTGGAAAGGCTGGGACACGGACTCGATGGCCACGCTCCAAGGGTTTCCTTTGGATCGGCTGGGATGGGCCCATCGCAACAGTCATCGCTTGGACTTGGTCGTGTTGGGCCCTCAACAAGGAACGGACCTCTACTCGAAGGACCGCCGCCAGCGAGGTCATCGCGTGAATGGCAAGGTGTTGCCCGTAGAGAATCGCCACTTCAACCATTGGAACACCGATCCCTGGACATTGGACTACGGTGGCGATGGACGTGAACTCGCATCAGGCACCGTATTTCTGCTGCCATACTACATGGGCCTGTACCATGGCTTTGTAGAGAAGCCATGAGGTGTTCTGACGGCCCGGGCTACCCGTTCCGATGCGTAGGCACAGGACGCCCAGGGCGGAAATGCTCCAGGTGATCCGTAGTGACCTGCAGCTTGGGATGGGAGTCGCGGACCTCGTCCAAGGCGGCCTGCACTGCGCTCTGGAGCAACTCGGGACTGCCCTCAGCGCGTAGATTCAGAATGACCTCGGCCGCCTCCATGGGATCGGCTGCCTGCTGGGACAGCTCGGGGACGAAGTCATTTCGGACCAAGTTGACGACCGCGATGTCGCCAAGACCACCGACCGCATCCAGCGTCATTTTCAGGTGAGCGATCTCGGCTCCCTGTCTGGCTAGCTGGGCCTGTAAGGCCGAGGTGTAGCTCCTCAGAAATTCGTTGCCGTCAAAGGGCTCGGCGGCCGAGAGGTGGAGCGTCGCGTTCAGCCAGCCCAGCAGTGCCTCACCCTCCGCGTAAATGTCATAATCGATCGACAGGCGGGGCCTGGGTTTCTGTGTCTCCGAGGTCAGCTCGGAGAACCAGGCATCAACTCCCTCGCCGGTACGGGCCGACAGGCACAGAACGCGTTTCTCGGGATAGTTCGCACCGAGTTCGGTCAGTAGAACCTCCCGCCGTTCAGGAGTGAGCAGGTCGATTTTGTTGATGGCGAGTAGGTCCGCCTCCTCAAGCTGCTTTCGATAGATGTAGGCGACCTTCTCTGAGAAACGGCCTCCGGGTTCCTTGCCAAACAGCCGCAGCGCCCGCACCGGATCCAACAGCACGGTGAGCGGGGCGATGGAAAAATTGTCGCCGTAAAGGCGTCGGAGGGGGTATGTCACCGTGGCCACCAAGTCCGTGCAACTGCCCACTGGCTCCGCGATGAAGACATCGGGTCGATGGTGCTGGGATAGGTTTCGGGCGGCGTCGGTTAAGCTGTTGAACCGGCAGCAGAAGCATCCGCCGGCGATTTCTTCCACCGGAAAGCCATGGGAGGTCAGGAGATTCGTGTCCACCAGATGAGACCCCTGATCGTTGGTGATGAGGCCAACCCTGAGGCGTTGCCCGTGCAAGTGCCGAGCGAGGCGGAGGACTGCGGTGGTTTTCCCGGCCCCCAGAAAGCCTCCGATCATGATGTAACGGGCTTTGATGGCTGCGGAGGGCGGTGGCGCGGTGATCCTGGATGAACTCATACAATTTCCTCCCCCGACTGTTTTTCGAGTATTTTATCGATGGTCTTGTCCAACAGGGCCACGTAGGCGTGAACATCGAAGCACCGAGGGTCGGGAGTTCCTTGGACTTCGTAAAGCCACCCCTGAGCGAAGGGGTCCCTCCCCAACAGCTCAAGATCATCCTTGAGTTGGGGGTTACCGCCGCGGAAGGCTCCATCGGCCGTGCAGTAGAGGTCGGAGATGGCTTTGAACCCTTCCACCCACCCGATGATCTGACCACTCGTCACCGGGGAATTAACCCCGGGTTCGAATCCATGATCCACCAGTTCGCCGAGCATGCGGGTGGCGAACTTAGTCAACCCAACCCGCAGAATGCCGCCTGGCTGCCGCGAAATCCAGGCGTGCGACGGCGTATACTGGTAGTCTATTGGCAAATGGGCCACAAAATGCGACTTCTTGTAAAAAAGGGTGGCGGGCCTATGCTGTTCCATGAATCGCAGGCCAACCTAGCCGGACGTCGGGTGCCTGGCAAGGCATGTTGCCGGGTGAAACGTGGCCTGAAACTTTCTTCGTGAGAAGTTGGCGCTCTAGCACCGGCAAAATATGCCGCTCTATCCAGGTGGGGGAGCTGCGTCACAAAAAGCTCTTGTTATTCAGCAGCTTTCTGCGAGTTTTTGGGGAGTCAGACCGCCTTCGCGGCTGGCTCCCATTTGGGTAAGTGAGTGAGCGCCTCTGTTTCAAGAGTCAGCTGGCCGACAGTGCACGAAGACAATCCAGTTGCTGAATGAGAGTTCAGAGAGAAATCGAATCCCGATGTTCGGGGTTCGTCGAATGGTGTAGACAAATCATTGATTGAGGAAAATAGAGTGATAACGCGAATGTTTCCCCGGATTCCTTGGAAAGACGTCTGTTGGACCAACAGCACCTTTCTAATTTCCACCCTAGTGTTAACCCTCACCGCGGTGCCCTGGTATCTCTGGCGCTTCGGATTGAGCTGGTTTCAGGGCATCCTGTTTTTGCTGTTCTTCATTGCCACTGGTTTGAGCATCACGTTGGGCTATCATCGGTTGTTCTCCCACTTCAGTTTTCGTGCGTCCTGGCCGGTGAAGCTATTCACTCTGCTCTTCGGAGCGGCCGCGTTTGAGAACTCGGCTTTGTCCTGGTCGGCCGACCATCGTCGGCATCATAAATTTGTGGACGACGAGGGTGATCCCTACAACATCAACAAGGGCTTCTTCCATGCCCACATGGGTTGGATCATGTTCAAGGTTCGCACCGCCACCGTCGAAAACGTGCCTGATTTGTTGCGCGATCGATTGGTGATGTGGCAGCACAATAACTATGTGAGCATTGCGGTGGGAGTCAGCTTCTTGTTACCCGCCTTGATCGGTTACGCCTGGGGCGGCTGGCAGGTGGCGCTTGGGTCCCTCCTCATCGCGGGCGTGGCTCGGGTTGTCTTTGTGCAACACATGACCTTTTTCATCAACTCGCTGTGTCACACCCTGGGAAACAGGCCCTATTCCAGTCGTTGCACCGCCCGCGACAGCGCCCTGATGGCCGTGTTTACGTTCGGTGAGGGATATCACAATTTCCATCACGAGTTCCAATACGACTACCGCAACGGGGTCAAACCCTGGCAATTCGATCCCACCAAGTGGAGCATCTGGCTCCTGGAGAAAGTGGGCCTGGCAGCGCAGTTGAGGCGCGTTCCGACCGAGCGCATCATGCTGGCGGAAATCGCGGAGAAGCAACGTCAGATGGATCAGCGTCTGGCCGAGGGTAAATTCACCCTGCCGGCACAGTGGGGTGTTCGACTGCAAACCGCGCAGCAGCAATTGCATCACGCGGTGGAAATCTGGGAACAGAAGAAGACGGAATACACCCGTTGTATGGAGCAAAAGTGGGAGGAGTCACGGCAGAAGGTGGCGGCGCTGAAGCAAGAGATGGAGCTGGCCAGCGAACGCCTTCGAACCGCCATCGAGCATTGGCAGGAAGAGCACCGGTTGGCTCAGGCAGCTTTGGTGTAGCTTTGTGCGCCTCTAGCAGCCTGTCGGACTTGCCCCCCACCGGACATGGGTCCGGCTTTGAGCGTCATTTGTGCCAAAGAATGACGCAGGTTTTCGGATTGCATTCAGCGGTCTCACTCGGGTATTGGTCTCGGCCTTACATCATTAACTGAAACTGTATGGCCCAAACCATTTTTCATCCCAGTGTGGAAGGCGCTCAACACGGCGCCAAGAGTCTTGCTGACTTTCTCGCTTACGCGAAGAAATCCGGAGCCGCGGGGGCCCAGCCCTCGAACTACATGCTCCAGAGCCCCAAGGGGGGCTTTCAGTCGGCGAAAGAGATCCGTAACGCCTTTGCCAAGGCCAAGCTGAGCTTGGACGGTGTTTCGGCCCACTGCGCATTCTGGGTCCATACGACGGCCTGGACTGGCTCTCCCACCATCCGCCCGTTCATCCCGGCAGATGTCGCCAAAAAATCGCCCGAAGCCATTGAGTCCTGGGCTGAGGACTACACTCTGCGGCTGCTCGATCTGTGCGCGGAGCTTGGTGTCAAAATCGTCCCGATGTTTTGGGGCGTGGCTCACGGATGGGAGACTGCCACGGGGTATCCCTGGGGTTTCTTCGCCGGGCCGGGTTATGATCTGGTTCAGGAGGGCAATGACCGGTTCGTCAAAAAGACCGCCAAGCTGCGTCGCCATGCCAACTCTCTCGGAATCTATCTGGCTCATGAGATTCACCCGGGAACTGCCGCGATGTGCGCCGATGACTTCAACTCGCTCGTTCGCGCGTGCGATGGCGACAAGTGCCTGGGTGTGAACGCCGATCCGTCACATTGCTGGGAGGGTGAAGATTGGGAAACCCGCTTCCGCAAGGTGGCGGACCGAATCTACGCGTGTCACGTGAAGAATTTCGTCATCCGCAAAGGAGTGCCGCTGCGCGCCATGGAACCCAGCTGGCCGAAGCGGGCAATGCAGTTTGTGGACATTCCGAGCGGCGATCTCAACATGGTTCGCTATGTCGAGATGCTGATCGATGTCGGCTATCCGCAGCGCTATTGCCAGATCAACGGCAAGAAATCGGCTCCGTTGATCGTTGAAGCGGAAAGCGCCTATCGCGATCTGGACGCCACCAGCGCCAACGGTATCCAATACGTCCGCGATCACCTGTGCTTCCCCGTAGCTGCTGGTTCGTTCGAAGACGGCATGGGGGCCTAATCCGAGGCCTTCCCGACTTTTTCGTTAATCTCAACCCTCTATCTGCCCGAGTGCGGATAGAGGGTTTCTCTTGCCCACTAAAACTCCAGAACGGGCCGTCGGAAACAGGAACAGGGACATCTTGCCCACGGACGACGCGGACCACACGGACGTGAGGAGTCATTTGCTCAAGCCGAACCGATTGAAGTTACTGTTAGGCGGCCCCGAGGACTCCTTACGTCGTCCCCTACATCCCGATTCTAGGAAACGAGGCCCGGTTCGTGGAGAGCCGTTAGCCCTGCTCGATTAGGTCAGGCTTCGGTCAGGAGATTGATCCCAGGAGCGGCTTCGATCCGCGCTCGCTCGTTGCGGGCTTCGAGGGCTGCCTTCTCTTCCTGAAGCTTCATCCCGCGCGATCCGACAGCCAAGCACGCCACCCCGGCGATGCTGAGCCCGGCACCGATATCCACTAAGAACCGACGGAACTGCTTCACGGAGTTAAAATGCTCCAGAATGAAATGTGCGAACGCTTCGGGCGGGGGACCCACGGAGCGAGGTCGATGGAGCTCCGTTTCGCTCTTGGACAACCCCACCACGACCAGGGGTAGACCGTGGAGAAACAACCAAGCGCCGAGGAGAAAAACATAGGCCGAGCGCCTGTTCGTCCCGGAATCGTCGCGCGGAGGGATCGGCTCTCGAAGAGCTCGCACGGTGAAGGTCGGAGTGGCCAGGTGTCGATCCCTTAGTTCGCGCAGCCAAGGTTCCAACTGCGTGTCCTTTTCCAGAATGATGATCCAAGGCTTAAACAATGGTTTGCCCTGACTGTCCAGACGACCATGAAGCCAGACTTTAACCAAGCTCTCGTCCGGTGAAACGGGTTCCAAGATCACTCGAGAGAGCTGTCGCCATGGCACAACTTGTCCCCTCCGATTTAAGAGCCGGAACCCGTCCCCATCTGATTCCAACGTGGGTTTGGAAAAACGGTTGATTATCCAGATCAGGAACGTCAGCCACAGCGTGAGCCCGATCCACAGTCCTCCTATTTCAAGCAGAATGCGGGCGGCCGAATAAGGCTGATTTCCTTCGATCCAGCGCATCACGTTCTTGAGTAGGGGAATCTCGGCGACGCTGATCAGACTCAACACGAGCAAGGGACCGGCGTCTTTAACCAGTCGACAGACATGTCTCCGCGTGACGGGACACGCCTTCCGGTAGCGCCGAGTGGCTTGCGCGGTTTGTTGCAGCGTCATGTAGCTTTCTTGAGGAACGCGAGGATGGCGAAGACGAGGAAAACGAGGAAGCAAAGCTTCGCAATCCAGGCTGCCGTGCCTGCGATTCCTCCGAAGCCCAGTACACCCGCCACGATCGCGACCAGCAAGAACACCAAAGCGTAGCGGAGCATAGAAAGGTGGAGTGGAATGACTCGGTTGAAAGCAACTATTACCTCTCCTGCACCCGGTGCAAGTTGGAAGTGGGTATGAGTATTACCGGGTGAGGCGGGGAGCGATCTGACCCTGGCCCCACTGACTGCTGGGCGCATGATCGCTCCGGGGTATGGAGTTCCTGCTTCAGCAGGTCTCCGCGCGCAAGGTCACGTCGGTACCCCCTCCGCCTAAAGCCCAATCCATGCAGTCGTCTCCTTGATCTCGATTTCCGCTTCTCAAGTTCGGTCGATTGTTGCAACGTCCACCCTTATGCCCGGACTCCCTCACTACTGCTCCGTAGGCTGGCTCTTGTTGATGGCGCTTGCTGGTCCGATGGTCGCCGCCCAGTCCCCCGCCTGGGTGGTGGACGGAGCAGTGCGCCGGGTTTCAGTGACTCCCGACCAGCCCGGCGTTCCAGGGTTCGAGGTGCTTGGCTCTGATCGCACGGGGGTGAACTTCACGAATCGATTGGCTGATCTGTCCGCAGGCTACAACCAAGTTCGAATGAATGGGTCCGGGGTTGCCTTGGGCGATATCGATGGTGATGGCTGGTGTGATGTCTACCTGTGCGGTTTGGAGTCGCCCAACCGGCTTTTCCGCAACTTGAGCGACTGGCGATTCGCCGACATCACTCATGAATCCGGAGTGGAGTGCCTGGGACAGTATTCCACAGGCGCCGCATTCGCGGACTTCGACGGCGACGGCGACCTCGATCTCCTGGTCAACAGCATCGAGCAAGGCACCCGGCTCTTCTTCAACAACGGCAAGGGAAGCTTTACCGAGAAGTCCCCGCCTGTCATGCGTCGTCCTTCGGGCAGCATGTCAGCGGCAATCGGGGATCTAGACGGCGATTCGGATCTCGATCTGTATGTGGTCAATTATCGCACCAATACCATTCGCAGTACGGGTTTCAGTATGATCGTAAGTGGCAAGGGGCAGATTCGACCCGAATACCGAGGTCAATATGAAGTGTCGCCCGAGGGGAGACTCTTGGAAAATGGAGAACCGGATGCCTTCTATCTGAACGATGGCCAGGGGAACTTCGAGCTGGTTTCGTGGACGGATGGACGGTTCGTGGATGAGGATGGACGGGCGTTGGCGGCCCCGCCACGGGACTGGGGCCTGTCGGCCTTTATCCATGACTTTGACGAGGATGGCACACCGGATTTGTACGTGTGCAACGACTTTTGGAGTCCGGATCGACTCTGGTTGAATGACGGCACAGGGAGGTTTCGGGCGGCTCCGCGCTTGATGCTCCGTCACACGAGCAATTACTCCATGGGGATTGATGTGGCCGACATCGATCGCGACGGACGGGATGATTTCCTCGTGTTGGATATGCTGAGCATCGATCCACGGCAGCGAGCCCGGCAACGCGCGGCACTGGGCCTTACCGCCAACGATCCCTACAAAATCGACTCTCGGCCGCAGATCGAACGCAATACTTTGTTCTGGAATCGGGGCGACGGCACCTATGCGGAAGTGGCTCAACAGGCCGGTTTACAGGCGTCGGGATGGTCGTGGGGCGCAGCGTTTCTGGATGTCGACCTGGACGGATACGAGGATCTGCTGATCACGAACGGTCATCTATTCGACATGCTCGACGACGATATTGGCTTGCGGATGGCTGCTGCACCTCGACGACCTCTGGCGGAGCGGTTGCTGGTCGCCCCTCGGCTGAATGTGCCGAATGTGGCCTTCAGAAACCGGGGAGATCGCACCTTTGAGGAAGTAGGCTCTCGGTGGGGGTTTGACACGGTCGGGGTCTCGCATGGCTTGGCACTGGCTGATTTGGATCACGACGGAGACTTGGATGTGGTGATCAATCATCTCAACGCCCCGGCTGGCCTCTATCGGAACCGCGCCTCGGGCTCCCGGGTGGGAGTGCGGCTCCGGGGCAGCGCGCCCAACACCCAGGGTGTGGGCGCGAAGCTCACGCTCAGGGGAGGCAATATACCCCAGAGTCAGACGGTGATTTGCGGAGGACGTTATCTGTCGTCTGATGATGGGCTCCGAGTATTCGCCGCAGGAGCCTCATCGAATCAGTTCAGGTTGGAAATCCGTTGGCCAGACGGAGCAGTGAGCGTGACGGAGGGGTTGCGCGGGAATCACGTCTATGAGATTCAGGAGGCCTTGGTGGTTAAACAAAAGGAGCGTCCTCTCAGTGCGCCTCCGAATCCAGAGCCCTGGTTCGCGGATACTTCCAGCCTGTTGAACCATTCCCATCACGAGAATGCGTTCGATGACCTGGCACGCCAACCGGTGCTCTCGCGGCGTTTGGATACGTCTGGTCCCGGTGTAAGCTGGATTGATTGGGATGGCGATGGGTGGGATGACCTGTGGATCGCCGGTGCTGGGGGGGGCGCTCCCGGCCTGCTGCACAATAAAGGGCAGGCTGGCTTTGTGGCACTCACTCAGGCGGCTACCAGTCTCGCGGGGGGCACCGACCAGACGGGTTTAGTGGGGTGGCGCCCCAGCGATCCGGCGGGTTGCCTCTTGCTCGGCCTCTCACCCTACGAACGAAGCAGCAACGCCCCGAGTCATCTGTTCCAGTTCAATCCCAAACGAAGCACCCTGGAGGCAGTCCCTAACGGCGATGCCGCTGCGCCGGGACCGATGGCGATGGCTGATGTCAATGGCGACGGTCAACTGGATCTTTTCGTCGGCGGGGGCGCAATACCCGCGGAGTATCCACGCGCGGTCACTTCTCGTTTGATGTTCCGCGATGGAGCGAGCTGGCGTGCCGACACGAACTCGGTTGCGGGCTCAAGACCGGTGGGGATTGTCAACGGTGCCGTGTTCGGAGATCTCGATGGCGACGGAGACCCCGATCTCGTGCTGGCAGTGGAGTGGGGAACCATCCAGGTGTGGATGAACGAGGGGGGGCATCTCGTCCAGCGAACTCAGCAATGGGGACTCGATCGTTATGCGGGGTGGTGGAATGGTGTGACGACCGCAGACTTTGATGGAGACGGACGGCTGGACCTGGCGGCTTCTAACTGGGGACGCAATACCCCTTATCAACCGTTTGTGAGTTCAGGGATCCAGGTTTTTTACGGGGACATTTCGGGCCGTGGAGGGTTCGAGTCCTGGGAGTCGATCACCGATCCGGCGCGCAACACGCTGATGCCATGGCGAGATCGCAAAACGCTCTTTCGTGTGATGCCCTGGTTGCAGGAACGGTTTGCGTCGGCCGAGGCCTTTGCTCAAGCGACCCTGGCAGAGATCGCGGGTGAAGGATTGGCGCGGGCCCCGAAGGTTGGGGTGACTTGGCTCGACTCGACGGTTTTCCTCAATCGGGGAGATCATTTCGAAGCGGTCCGGTTGCCCTGGGAGGCGCAGACCGCTCCGGCCTTTGGAATTTGTGCCGCTGACTTTGATGGGGATGGAAACGATGACCTGTTTTTAGCGCAGAACTTCTTCGGTGTGGAAAGCACCGTGGCGCGCTACGACGGGGGGCGGGGGCTCATTCTCAAAGGCAATGGGTCTGGAGGTTTCTCCGCACTTACCTCGAGCGTCAGCGGGATCCGCGTGGACGGGGAGCAGCGCGGCGCTGCCATTTCGGACTATGACGCGGATGGGCGTCTCGATTTGGCTGTTGGCCAGAACAACGCGCCGGCCAGGCTGTTCCGGAATCGCGCCGGAAAGCCCGGGCTGCGGGTTCGTTTGGAGGGAAACCAAGACAATCCTCTGGGCTTTGGATGCTCGGTCCGACCGCGCTATGGAGAGCGGCTCGGCCCCATCCGAGAGCTGTGTGCCGGGTCGGGATTCCGGTCGATGGATAGTTCGGTCCTCGTGCTGGCTCGTCCGGGGCCAGAACCGCTGACCGGACTCCGGGTGCGGTGGCCTGGAAAGCCGGCACAGGATGTGATGATCCCCTCCGCTGCTGACGAAGTTGTGGTGGATTCTCGGGGAAGTGTCAAAGTGGTCCGTTAACGCGACGGTCGCAAGACTAGATCCAGGACTCTATAGGCCTCCTCGCGCACCTCGGGAGGAAATCGATGGGGTGAGTCAGGATGTTCGACTCGGATCGGGACCGCTCCCGGGAAGAGAGCGAAGACTTCATTGGCGGACTTTACGACGCGATCCACGCTTCGCCACCGAAAGTTCGAATCTCCGGTTGGTGCGTTGATAAAGATCCGTCGCGGCGCGATCGCCGCCAGCACCTCTGGAAAATCGAAGGGGAGCTCGTGCAACCGGCCATGATAACCGGCTAGCCGTGGCATGTACCGGGTTTGACACCACCCTCGTTCCGGCTGCCAGTTCGCAGGATCGCCGTCATAGTAATCGCGGTAGCTATCCAGGCCACAACTGGATACCACCGCTGCGATACGAGAATCGAACGCTGCTGTGTAGATTCCGTTGTGTCCGCCCAGGGAGTGTCCAATGCAACCGAATCGGTTGGTCTCGACGAACGGAAGCGTGCAGAGGAGATCCAGGCCTCGGCTATTGATCCAGATGGCCATCATGGTGCCACTGTCAAAACCGAGCTTTTTGACATCAGGCCAATAGTCAGCCAGCATGGGGTAGGGCGGGGCCAGGCACACATAGCCGCGTTTGACGAGTTCGACCGCGTATTCATCATCCGGGCTGTTTCCCAAGCCAACCACGACTTTCCGCCCTTCGGGATGCGTTTGATGCAGCGTCAGAACGCCTTGGGTCTTTCGCCCGTCCGTCAGCACGGACTTGGGAACCAGCAGGTAGGCGGGCACTCGGACGCCGGGCAGGATCTGATAGCTGATCTGACGTCGTACGTAGGTCCCTAAATGGGTCTCGGCTTCCTGAATGATTTCTAGTGGGCAGCGGTTGCTGTGTCCGGGGAAGGCCCCCATGATGGCCTGCATCGAGACGTGAATGGAAGTCCGTCGCGTTTCCCATTCGGCGGCGGTGCGGGCTTGGCGCACCTTCCCCTCGGGGCTCAGGTATTCGCTCACACGATCGCGACTGAGTTGAGCTTGCGAGGTCGATGATAGTCCGAGCAGCGCAACCAGCAAAAGGGATCCCAGCCCCAGGAGCCCGCGGCTCATGAGAGGCATCAGCCGCACGGAGGTTGAGACGCTCGGCGGTGTGCCCGTTCGATCGCGCTCAGGCCCGCGCAGGAGTGAGCATTCCCGGACCGGCAGAGCGCCCCCGGGCGAGATCGAGCGTTCTTCAGAGTCTGACGATGTCGCCCTGGGAGGGCAATTCGGCTTCCAGTCCATAGTGCTTCTTGAGGAGTTCCTTCAAGGGCTCACGTCCCTTGGCCTCACCATGGGTCAGGACCACTTGAGGCTTGGATGGCGCGAGAAAGCGGAACCATTTGAGCAGCTCTGTTTGTCCCGCATGAGCACTGAAACCGCCCAAGGTGCGGATTTGTGCCTTCACCGCGATGGTTTCGCCGAAGATGCGGACGTCCTTGTCGCCGTCGACCAGTTGACGTCCGAGCGTGCCCTGTCCTTGGAAGCCGACAATCATCACGATGGTTTCAGGACGGTAGAGTCCGTGTCGCAGGTGATGGAGAATCCGTCCCGCGTTGCACATGCCTGACCCAGCCATGATCACACAAGGTCCCGGAGCCTCATTCAGGGCCATGGAATCTTGGGCGGTCGGCGTCGGCTTGACGTGCGCATGGTGATGGGCGATGTCGCAGGCCCCGCGGAGAGCTTGGGTTTCCTCATCGAAGAGGTCCGGATGGCTTTGATAGATCTTCGAAGCCTCGATCGCCATGGGGCTGTCGATGTAGACGGGGAACGGCTTTACGGTGCCGGCGCAAAACAACTCGTCCAGATGGTAGAGGATCTGCTGGGTGCGCCCGACTGCGAACGCCGGAATGAGAATGCGCGATTTTTGGCGGACAGCCTGCTCCACGATGGCGCGAAATTCCGCCAGGGTTTCCTTCTGCGGCTTGTGATCGCGATCTCCATAGGTGGATTCCATGAACACCAGGTTCGCGCGCTTGAGCGGCTGTGCATCGCGGATGATGGCGAGACCGGAAGGTCCGATGTCTCCTGAGAAGACGACCACCTTGGATTTGCCTTCCTCCTGGACCGTCAACTCGATGCTGGCTGACCCCAGCATATGCCCGGCATCCACATACCGCGCGCTTATTCCGGGAGCGGCCTCGAACGACTCATCGAAGGGCACTTCACGGAACAGCTCGAGCACCCGATTGACGTCTTCCAGTCCGTAGAGCGGCATGAGCGGAGGTTCGCCCGCTCGCTCGCGCCTGCGGTTGGTGCGCTCCATGTCAGTGGCTTGCACCTTGGCTGAATCTCGCAAGATGAGGCCGGCCAAAGCGATGGTCGCTTTGGTGGCATAAAGCGGGCCGGCATACCCGCTTTTGCCCAGCAGGGGAAGGCGTCCGGTGTGATCCAGGTGCGCGTGAGTGACCAACACCGCATCCAGGCGGGTAGATTCCAGCCCGGAAGGCAGCACATTCTTCGCCTCCAGGCGCGAGCCCCCCTGGAACATCCCGAAGTCCACCAAGACACGGGCACGGTCGGTTTCGACGAGATACGCGGATCCGGTGACATCGCCGGCGGCACCGTGAAGTGTGATTTTCATTCGATAGGTCTCTGACTGGTCAAGATACTGCCTGATTTCTAGCTGCGCTATGGCACTACTCGGCCTTTTGCCGCCCAGGCTGATACACCTGATCCTGGGGCTGAGCAGGCAACCTATCAAGAAATGGCCGCAAGGCAATGCGCAGTTTTCAGCTGGAGAGCAACGGGTGTGATTCGAATCACGCCCGTTGCTCTCCGGCTGGGTGACCGATAGGCTCCACGCATGAAAACATCATGGATTGTGGCCGGACTAGGAACGTGGGTGCTCAGCTGTGGTGGGCTGGCCTCGGCGGCCGGCGCCGCCACGGCTATGCCGCTGGGAGTGAGCCTACGCGAGTTCGGCGTATTGGCTTCCAACTCGGCGGCCTCCAACAAGGTGGCCCTCCAGCGCGCGATTGATTGGGCTGCGCCCCGCGGTGCTGCTCTGTTTGTGGAGCCCAGCGACAGCCCCTATCCGGTGGAATCCGGCTTGCTGCTGCGCATGAACGTGTCGCTGGTGGGAGTCCATGGGCCGGTGGGCCGAGGAACACGGCACCCCGATCGGGCTCAGCCTGTTGGCAGCGTGTTTCAAATCGAGGATGACAGTTTCCCGTTCATCACCGTTGAAAGCGCCACCCAGCTTCGGGGCATCCAGTTTTGGTATCCTCGGCAGACGTTGGAGGACCCAGCCAAAGTGATCAAATATCCTCCGACGATCCAAGTAGCCCAGAAAAGATCGGCTCAAGGCGTGACCCTCTCGAGTCTGACATTCTACGGAGAGTATCTGGCGATGGACTTCAACGCCACCCGCACCCACCCCTGCGAGCAAATCCTCTTTGAGCACTGCTATGGCTATCCATTGAGCGGCGAATTCATTCGCATCGACTACTGCTACGACATCCCTCGGATTCTGCATTGTCATGTCAACCCGTCGAATCAGAGGTTCATCAAAGGCGGCTATAGCAGGTCGGTGGTAGATGCGGTGATTGCTGCTCGGACGTTCTCCTACGCCATCAACCACACGGACAACGCCGTCCTGCTGGACCTGTTCACCTTTGGGGTCTACGGCGGAGTTTACCTCGGCCCCGCCACCTACGGGCAGCTCTCCAGTTTTAACCTGGACTGTGTGACCATTGGCATCCACAAGGCGGGCGACAACACGTTTAATCGGAATTGGCAGATCGCTCAGGGATCCATCATTGCGAACGTCGGCGCGCAACTCGATCAAATTCACCCGATCGTGATCGAGGGGCAGGGACACACCTCGCTAGTCAATGTAGAGGGATTCTCCGGGCACAACCCTGCTTTGAGCACTTTGGGAAAATCGCAGGATTTCCTATTGGTGCGGGGGAATCAGAGCCTGACCGTGAGCCTGATCGGATGCCGGATGCGCAATTATGAATCGGTGGAGCCGATCACTCGCCTGAACACGAACTCAGTCATCCAAGCGACCGCGTGCGTTGATCAACACGAGAGCTTCTACAACCGATCTTGGCCGTGACCGCCAACGCGTCCACATAGGACGCGGATTCACCGCTCCTTGCTCTCCTGATGGCAGACCATGTCGATGACCACGGCGGTGGCAAGCAGCAGGACGGGATCCTCTCCGGATTCGATCTCGACGCCATAGGTGTCGGTGAAGGAGAACCAGCGCTTGCTGATCTCCGCGACTCGGCGACCGTGCCGCTCGATGGTATACTCGCGGTCAAGGAAACTGCCCTGGGCCTCCAGGTCGTCCGGCCCGGGGACATCGACCGTGAATTTGCATCGCAGCAAGGTGAACAGCTTTTTCTTCACGACGGCGACCAGGCGTCCGTGCAGCTCGATCTCGTAGGTGGGGCCCCAGGACAGAAGCTTCTGACGGATGAAGGCGAGTTCGTTGCCTTGCCTGTCCCGAAAACTAAGTTTATCCCCCCAGCTGAAAGCCCGGCCATCGACAAAATAAACGTCCTGTCCATTCGCATCCTGGATTTTGAAATCGTCACCGAACGACCAGAACTTTTGTTTGAGGACGAAGCGCATGAGACCCATTAGACGTGGCTAGGCCGCCAAGTCAACCTCAGCGATGGACAAGCTTGGACGACTCATCTTACTGCTGGAGGTAAGTCTCTCCTGAGTGTAATCTGTCCAAGATCCTCCTTCCAACTGATCCCGAATGAGGCTCTTGACCTTTATCCGACTTGAATTGCTTTATGGGAACGACGCGTAAGACCTATGGCTTTCGGAGTGCTGCCAATCAGCTCTGGCTGGGTCTGATATTCCTAGCCGGGCTGGCGGGCTTGCCCTCGGTCTGTGCCTCGGTGGTCATCAACGAGATCTTGTATGCTCCAGCCGACAAGACGAAGCCCACCGAGTTTATTGAGCTGTTAAATGCCGCAGACCAGCCAGTAGACCTTTCGGGCTGGCGGTTCGCCAACGCCGTTGAATACACGTTTCCGAACTCAACTCTCCTCCCGGCCCATGGTTTCGTGGTCGTGGCTGCCAACCCAGTCGCTTTTCAGTCCGCCTTTGGAAGCGAGGCGTTGGGACCTTGGATCGGACGGCTCAAACGAGGGGGCGCAACCATTGAGCTCCGCGACCGGGCGGGAGCCATCGTGGACAAGGTCGCCTATCGTCCCGGGTTTCCCTGGCCTTCGAGCGCTCATGGGGAAGGCTCCTCGATCGAGCTGATCAATGCCTCGTTGGACAATGATCTGGGAGGAGCTTGGAGAAGTTCAGGCTCCACGAATTTTATTCCCCAATCCACCACTTACATTGGCGCACAGGACAGCCAATGGCGTTTCCGAAAAGGCACCAGCGAGGCCTCAAATCCCACCAATGCCTGGCGTCAGATCGAGTTCCTTGAGGACGAGACTTGGCAGACTGCCCAGACATCTATCGGTTTCGGCGACAATGACGACAAAACCGATCTCTCGAAGGAGCCCTGGAACGTTCCTGTTCCGATGCTAGCGAACTATATCTCCCTCTATCTGCGGCATCCGTTCACGATTCCTGCGGGGGTGATGCCGAGCCGGCTTCGGCTGCGAGTGACCATCGAAGACGGTTGTATCGTGTGGATCAACGGGCGCGAGGTGACTCCGCGGCTGCACATGCGTGACAAGGCGGAAAAGCCATTCGATGCGGGCGTTCTCGGCCGGCCGTTCGGGGCGACGGTTCACAAGGCGGTTTCGGGTGGGAAACCGGTCATCGAAAATCTCTTCATTTCCGCCAAAGCAGCCGGATTGGTGGCCGGGACCAACCTGATCGCGATCCACGCGTTTAACTCATCGATCTCCGGAACCGGGGTATCCATTGATTGCCAGGTGATCGGTGAAAACGCGGCTCCCACCCCGGGCGCCCCGAACGGTGCCGTGGCGGCCAACGCCCCTCCGCTCATTCGCCAGGTGAGTCACGTCCCTGAGCAGCCCACCGCCGGGGTGACCGAGCTGATCACCGCCAAAGTGACGGATTCAGACGGCGTCGCCTCTGTCGTGTTGTCTTATCAGGTGGTGGATCCCGGTAGTTACCTTCGAAAAACGGATCCAGCCTATGTGACGAACTGGATCTCAGTGGCCATGAATGATGGCGGCCAGGCGGGCGATGCCCTCCCCAACGATGGGGTTTACTCCGTCACCCTGCCACCGGAAATGCAGGTGCATCGCCGGCTGGTTCGATATCGGATCCTCTGCACGGACACGACGGGGCGGGGGATCCAGGTCCCTTATCCGGACGATCCGCAACCTAACTTCGCCTATTTTGTCTACAACGGTGTTCCCGGCTGGGCGGGAGCGTTTAAGCCAGGGGACGCCGGGACCCAGGGTGTCGTGAACGTGTTTCCCAGCAACCTGGTGGCCTCCCTGCCTGCTTACCATCTGATCGCAAATCAGAGCGATGTGATCAGGAGTCAGTATGACAGTGCATTCGACACCGTTCCGATGTGGGGGACCTTGGTCTACGACGGCAGGGTGTATGACCATGTTACGTTTAACAATCGAGGGGAGTTTTCCACGTATGTTTCGGGTAAAAACAAATGGCGCATCCATGTCAACAACACTCACGAGTTCCAGGCCAAGGACAATTATGGTCGGCCGTATTCCCAGACCTGGGATGATTTTAACTTGAACGGGGGGTCGGCCCCGTGGATCGCCGCCAATCGGGGGATGGCTGGGATCGAGGAATGCCTCTCCTTCCGTGTGTATGAGTTGCTGGGCGTCCCATCTCCGAAGACCCATTACGTCAGCTTGCGGGTCATCGACAATGCGGTCGAGTCTGCCGACCCGACGGCGACTGTGTCCGATGCAACTTTCCCGGGTTCTGGCAAAGGGCAGTATTCGGGGGACCTTTGGGGACTCTATTTGGTGACCGAGTCGCCGGACGGCTCCTTCCTGGACGAGCGTGGCCTGCCGGACGGCAGTCTCTACAAGATTGAAGGGGGTGGAAACGGATCCGGAAACAAGAAGAACCAGGGCCCAACCCACCCGGTCAACAACGCTGACTGGGACTCCTTCGCCAGCGCTTCCGCCTTGAGTCAAAAGGAGGGGTGGTGGCGGACGAACCTTCACCTCCCCACCTACTACAGCTTTCGGATCGCCTGCCGCGTTGTGGGAAACGTCGATCTGCGCAATGGATGGAACCACTACTTCTACCACCATCCCGAGGGTCACTGGATGCCTATCCCCTGGGATCTCGACATGATGTTCGTAGGCCGCACTCACCAAAGTGCGAGTGGCGCCATCACTCAGGATGGCGCCATGAGCGTTCCGGCGTTGGCGATCGAAAAACGCAATCGGGCTCGTGAGGTCTTGGACCTATTGCTAAGCGATCGTTCTGCGAACGGGGGTCAGATCGGCCAATTGGTGGATGAGTATGCGCAACTGGTAAATCCCTCTGAGCAGGCCCTGACCTGGGCAGACCTCGATGCGGCGATGTGGAACTTTCACCCGCGAACCGCAGGTTCACCCACCGCTCACAGCGATTCGAATCACAAAGGGAACTTCTATTATTCGCCGCACACCTTCAACGCCGGCGGCGGAGCCTATAAACGCTGGCTGAGGGCCACGAATTACGTCGGGTTCGCGGCGTTCGAGGATTTTGTGACCTACCTGAATGACTACATGACCGACACCTATCCGGGGCCGCGCGCATGGACGATCGGGAACGGCGAGCAATTGGGGTATGGATACGAGTTCGTCAAGAGTGAAGCCAAGGAGTCCATCGCGGCCGACGTGCCCAGCCGACCTTCCATCAAGTATATCGGTTCTCCCAGTTATCCAGCCAACGATTTGAGGTTCGAGTGCTCTGAGTTCATCGGCAAGACCTTCGCTGCAGTTCAGTGGCGCTTGGGGCGGATCTCCGCTCCGGGACTGGCAGGTTACGTGGCAGGGGTGCCACGGAAGTATGAGGTGGAACCGCATTGGACCTCCGGTGAGATTTCGACGTTCGCGCACCAGATTCATGTTCCGCTCTCGGCAGTCGTGCCCGGCGAAACCTATCGTGCGCGAGTTCGTCACAAGGACGCGAATGGGCGCTGGAGCAACTGGTCGAATCCGATCCAGTTTGTGAGCACAGCGGCGAACGTGACGGCTTACTCGGAGAGCCTCGTCATCTCGGAACTGATGTATCATCCCCGGGCGGCTTCTCCGGACGAGTTGTCTCTCGGCTTCACCGATGAAGATTTTGAGTTCATTGAGATCAAGAATACGGCGCTTGAGGATCTCGATCTGACCAGTGTGGGATTCACTTCCGGAGTTAACTTCGAGTTTTCTCCAGGCACTCGCCTCGCGGCGGGATCGTATGGCCTGGTCGTGAAACATCAGGCCGCATTCGAGAAGCGCTACGGCAAGGGAAAGAACATCCTGGGTAACTATGGTGATGGAAATCTCAAGAACGCTGGAGAGCTGGTGACGCTATCCTATGGCAGCAACACCCCGATCCGGTCTGTATTCTATAGGGATGCCGCCCCCTGGCCTTCGGAAGCGGATGGCACCGGTCGCAGCTTAGAACTGATCATGCCTCATTCGCGGCCCGACCACTCCATCCCCGAAAACTGGCGTCCCAGCAGCGCGGCGCTGGGGACGCCTGGCGGCGACGACGGACTAACCTTCGCGGCATGGGGTGCAGCCCACGGTGGTGTCACCGATCCGCTGGGAGATCCGGACGGCGATGGGCTTAACAATGTTTTGGAGTATGCCTTCCTGGGAGAACCTCTGTCGGCCTCCTCGGCGGAACAGCCCAAGGCGCAGGTCCAGGAACTGGAAGTCGACGGTCAAAAGTCACTCTACTTCACCCTCAGCTTCCGAGGACGCACGGATGCCTCCGACCTCGGGTATCACGTCCAGGAATCCGCCGATCTTTCCCAGTGGAAGGAGGACGGCAGCTGGGTATCGAGGCAACCAGTGGGTGACGGGACAGCGCGCTATTTGTGGAGAGCGTCCAAGCCCCTGTCCGTTGCCCGCCGCGTTTTCGTCCGGGTGCATGTGACCTGGTGAGAGTGAGTTCCGGTTTGGGGATTAGGCACAATCTGCACTCCTACGTACGTGGATGGTGCGGATTGCGCCCTGCATCGCTTGCCGAGCCAGGGGGTCTTTCGTTGAAATGCAGCCAATTTTGCACTGGCACATCCGCTGCTAGATGGTTGGCGAATGAATTTGAGTCTGTTTCAGGCCGCCTCCGGAATGAACGCGAGTATGCGCTGGCAGGAGGTCACCGCCGAGAACCTCGCGGCGGGCCAAGTCCCCGGATACAAACGCCAGGATGTCTCGTTCGCGCCTTTCGCGGCGGGATTAGTTCCGGTGCCGACCACGGGTGACACCCGATACGTGATGCCCAAGGCATCCAGTCAGACCGACTTCAGCCAGGCCGGCCTTCGCGGCACCCAGGTGGAGACGGATGTTGCCATCGACGGGGCGGGTTTCTTTGCGGTGCAACTCCCGTCCGGAGAGGTGGGCTACACCCGCGATGGCGAGTTTCGTCGGACCCCGGACGGCCGGCTGCTAACCAAGCAGGGCTTCCCCGTTATGGGCGACAATGGCCCGATCCAGCTGGATCCCAACAATGCCAAACTCTTCATTTCGCCAACCGGCGAGATTAGCCAGGGGACGGACCAGCGCGGCAAAATCCGCATTGTGGAATTTAATGATCCCTCGCTGCTCACTCCGATCGGCGGTGGGCAATATGTTTCACAGAATCCAGGTCTACAGGCTCGGGATGCTGACAAGCCGTCGGTTCGTCAGGGTTACCTGGAGTTGGGCAATGCCAATCCAGTGTCCGAAATGACCCAGTTGATCAGCTCGTTGCGCATGTTCGAAATGAATCAGAAGGTGGCGCAGAGCCAGGACGAACGTCTCGGCAAGACCATCACCGAGTTGGCTGGGAACCTCTAAGTTGACCTCCGCTCACACTCATGATCCGCGCGCTTTATTCCTCCGCCACCGGAATGGTGTCCCAGCAGACCAACTTGGACGTCATTTCGAACAACTTGGCGAACGTCAACACCACCGGATTCAAGAAGTCCAAGATTGAGTTTCAGGACCTGATCTATCAGACCACGAAGATTCCGGGATCGGACGTGGGAGGCGGGAATCAGATTCCTACGGGCATTCAGATCGGCCATGGATCGCGCGTCATGGCGACCAGCAAGGTGTTCACGAATGGCGACGTGAGCCATACCGGTGCGCAGCTGGATGTGGCCATTGATGGTGATGGGTTCTACGAGGTGGTTATGCCGGACGGATCGAGCGCCTACACGCGTGATGGCGCTTTTAAGTTGGATAGCACGGGCCGGCTGGTGACCAGTGACGGCCTGCTCATCCAGGGGGGGATTACGATTCCGCCGGGGACGACAGAGATTGGCATCGCTCCGACTGGCGAGGTCACGGCTCGAACGGCGAATGGACTGTCGACCTTCAACATGACTCTGGTTCGTTTCGCGAACCCCGCTGGCCTCGAGAGCGTGGGGCGGAACCTCTACCGAGAGACGCCCGCTTCCGGAGCCGCCCAGCAAGGGCAGCCCGGGTCGGACGGTTTCGGCGTTCTGGCACAGAACTATCTCGAAATGTCCAACGTCAAGGTGGTGGAGGAAATGGTGAACATGATCGTGGCACAGCGGGCTTACGAAGTGAACTCCAAAGCGGTTCAAACCGCCGATGAGATGCTGCAAATCAGCAACAACTTGAAACGCTAATTTCGGTGGCGGCAGCTTAATGCTATGAAGCAAACCTTACTCCGGTCGATATTTTCCCGCTTCGAGCGTTGCTCGCGGAAGTGTCGTCCCGGAGTTTCCATTTGGGCTCTGGTCCTCGCATTCATGGGCTGGGGTCCCCTTTTTCCGACGGAAGCGGCAGAGGCCGAGATCTGGACCTTGACCACGCAGACCCAGGTGGACTCCACGGGGGTCTTCTTGGATCAGATTCTGTCGAACAACTCGACCAACGGGGTCATGCATGTGCGGCTTTGCGATTCCCCACCCGTAGGACGGCTGATGACGCTGCCGCGATCGCAGGTTCAAGCTTTGGTGGCCGCAGTCTTGCCGGATCTGGCCTCCCAGGCATGGAGTGGAGCGGCCTCCGTTCAAATCAGTCGAAGAACCCGGCAGCTGCCCGAAGCCGAGATCCTGCAGGCACTCCATGGCCACCTGCTCAAGAACGCAGTGAGGGATGATGGCGAATTGGAGATCCGCTTCCTGCGACTCTGGAATCCCGTCACCATCGCCGACGAGAACTATGTTCTCCGCGTCTCCGAACTGCCGCAGAGCGGGTTGGTCTCGGTGTTCCAGCTGCGTTTCGAGCTGGTCGCGGGACGCGAAACCCTGGGTGCTTGGCAGATTGGGCTGGAAGCACGACTTTATCGCAACATTTGGGTGGCTCAGAAATTGTTGCGTCGGGGGGACGCAGTCACGGAGGGCGATTTTGTTCTGGAACGACGTGATGTGCTGCGGACGCGGGATGCCCTTACTCAGGAGGTGGACATGAATCGGGGCTGGCAGATGGCGGAGAACCTCAACCCCGGGTCGCCGGTGCTTCATCGCTCCTTGCAGCTTCGCGCGGTCGTCCAGCGCGGGCAGATGGTGGATGCGATGCTCAAGGAGGGGCAGATCTCGATTTCTCTGAAGGCCGAAGTGCTGGATCCCGGAGTGCCGGGGCAGCTTATCCGGCTTAGAAACCCCCTATCCCGGAAAGAACTCCGGGGGAAAGTGATCAATGATCAAATGGTTCAAATCCAAATGTAGCCGTGGCGGGCGTTTGGCCGGGTGGTCCTCCGCTTCGGTTCCCGTCGTTCAACTTGCCTGGGTGGCCTGCAGTCTGTGGAGCCAGGTGACTCCGACGAGCGCTGCCGACGCCATCTTCACCGAGGCAACCCAAGCCAAGGGCATGTTCTCCGACCGCAAGGCGGTGCATGTGGGTGACCTGCTTTCAGTCATCGTGCAGGAGACCAGCACCGCCACCAAGGATGTCAGCACCAAGACAGCGAAGAGCAGCAGCGTGGATGCAGGTATCGACAGCTTTTTCTTCTCGCCGACCCAGAGTAAGTTTCTGACCAAGGGCGGTGCCTTGCCGGCGTTGAAGCTGGCGTCTCAGAGCGATTTCGACGGCAGCGGCAAGATCAATAACTCCGAGAAGCTAGTGGCGCGGGTGCAGGTCGTGGTCAAAGATGTGCTCCCCAACGGCAACCTCGTCGTGGAAGGAAAACGCCAGACCGCCTACTCGGGAGAGACGCAGGATATGGTGCTCCGAGGGATCGTTCGTCCGGCAGACGTCACCCCTAACAACACCGTGTTCAGCTACCAGGTGGCTGAAGCCACCATCAACATCGTCTCGAAGGGTGTCGCCTCCAACTCCACCAAGAAGGGCTGGTTCACCCGGATCTGGGATAAGGTTGCACCGTTTTGAATCGACCTATGTTTAAACCTGAGGGGAACCCGGTCTCTGGCCTTATTCCACTGAGAGAGATCTCACGATGTAAAGCACCTGGAGCGCGCTGGATTCAAGTGATCGGACTGCTTCTCGCGGCATCTGTCTGCGCCCGGGCGGGAAGTCCGCTGCGAGTGAAAGATCTGGTCAGGGTGGCGGGTGCCGACGAGAGCCAACTGGTCGGATTCGGTCTCGTCACTGGCTTGGCTGGGGACGGCGACAAGAATCCCGTTTACACAGTTCAAGCCTTCGCGAACATGCTGCAGAGGTTCGGAATGTCTATTCCGGCCACCGCCGTGCAGTCGAAGAATGTCGCGGCCGTGATGGTGACCGCCGAGATTTCAGGATTCGCCAAGGCTGGCAGTCGGCTCGATGTTCATGTCTCCTCAATGGGGGACGCGAAGTCTCTGAGTGGAGGAATCTTGCTCCAGACGCCCTTGCTCGCAGGCAATGGCAAAATGTATGGGGTGGCGCAGGGACCTCTGGTTTTGGGAGGCTTTTCGGCGGGCACCGGAGGTGGTGGGGGAGCGTCGGTTCAAAAAAACCATCCGACAGTGGCCATAGTTCCTGACGGGGGCAAAGTGGTGAGCGAGGTGGGTGGAAATATCGTGGAGGATGAGTCCCTGGAGCTCTTGTTGAAAGAGCCTGACTTTACGTCCATCGCCCGACTGACCGAGGCGATCAACGCCGCGTTTACAAACAGCTGCGAATCCATTGATTCAACCACCGTGAGGGTGAAGATTCCCAAGGAATACCTCTCGCATCCCATTGATTTTCTGTCGCGCCTGGAGGCCCTCGAAGTCACACCGGACACAGTGGCCCGCGTGGTGGTGAACGAGCGAACCGGCACCATTGTGGCCAACTCACTCATACGCATTGGACCCTGCGCGGTTTCGCACGGCAACCTGAGCATCAACATCGCATCCAGCTTGGATGTCTCCCAGCCAGGCCCCCTCAGTCAGGGCGGGGAGACAGTGGTGACTCCTCGCACGGACACCACGGTGACCGAGACCAAGAGTTCCCTGATCACCTTGCCGGAAATGCCAACCATCGAGAAGGTGGCGTCCTCCCTCAACGCTCTGGGGGTTTCCCCCCGGGATATGATTTCGATTTTGATGCACATGAAAAAGGTCGGAGCTCTTCAGGCGGAACTCAGAGTGAACTAATCCCCATGATCACCAATACCCTAACTGCCCGTACTGCGGTCGGTGCTGGTCCTGTCGATTTGGAGACCCTGGCTCGAAATCCCGATGTCTCAGATCGGGACAAGATCGCCGAGGTGTCCCGGCAATTTGAAGCCTACCTGCTTCGACAGTTCATTGCGGAGGCCCGCAAGCCGTTGGTGGACTCCAAGTTCAATCTTGATGCGAAGATGCACAGCATTCATTCGGATATGATCAACCAGCAACTTGCCGATAGTATCAGTAGGACCCAGAAGGTTGGGCTGGCAGATGTTCTGCGCGAGCAGCTCACCCGGCAGAATCTCAACGAGATCACCCCTCCTTCTGGCACGGGAATTGCGAAGACGGAGACGAAGGCATGAACGAGAAGTTGAACCATCTGATTGAAGCGCTGCGCGAAGAGCTGCAGCAGTATGGGGCGATGCTCTCGCTCTTCGAGCGTCAACAGGACGAGTTGGTTCGGCGTGACACCGACCAGATTCTTGCGACGGCGGCGGAATTGCAGACCCAAGGAGCCACGATCCGGATGGCCAGGGAGCAGCGCGTGCATCGATACGTCGAGTTGGCGGAGTCCTTGTCCTTGCCTCCGGATGGACGATTTGCAGTCCTGCTCGACGCACTCCCCGCGCAACGCCGCGGACAGGTTCAGGCCCTGATGGACGAGAATAACCGATTGCTGAAGCGTCTCCAACAGGTCTCTCGACAGAATCATCTGGTGCTCAAGCACTCCCTGGATCATCTCACGCAGTTCATTCACACGTTGATGGGAGCCCAGCACCAGACCATGGTCTACGACGGCGGAGGCGGAGTGGCCTGCCCGTCAGCTTCGGGACTTTCGCTCTATGAAGCGGTCGGATAAGGGAGACAACTATGAACGGACTTGGACTCATCGCGACGCTGAACATGGGGACCCGCTCGCTGCAGACGCAGCAGATGGGCGTGGAGGTGGCGGGGCACAACCTCTCCAATATCAACAACCCCAACTACAGCCGGCAGCGTGTTGAGATTGAGACATCCGTCTATGTGGACACTCCGATTGGCCCGCAGGGAACTGGGGCCTCGGTGGTGGCAATTCGCCAGCTCCGGGATCAGCTGCTCGACGATCAGATCACGGCCGAGACGAGTCTGAGCGGCTCTCTCACCGGCCAGCAGCGCGCGTTGCAGTACGCCCAGGCCAACCTGGGCCAGCAAATCGATCGTCAAGCCTCGGGAGCGAACGCGGCTGACACGGCCACCTCCCTGGCCGGCCAGTTCGGACTCGCCGAAGGCATCAGCACTCTTTTCAACAGCTTTCAGAGCGTCGCGAGCAGCCCGCGCGATGCCACCGAACGGACTGTTCTGCTGGAGAACGCCAAATCACTGGCGAGCAAGTTCAATCAGACCGACACGCGACTCGCAAACCTGACGACCAGCCTGAACCAGTCGTTGGCATCGGATGCGGATGAGGCCAACCTGTTGCTGAGCGAAATTGCGCAACTGACCGACGAGATTGAGAACGCCGAGAACCGAACGGCCGGGGCGGCGAACGACCTGCGTGACAAGCGTCAGGGAAAACTTGAGGAGCTGGCCAAGTTCGTAAATATCAATGTCAGCCGTGATTCGGCTGGCGTGCTCAGCATCGCGGTCGGGTCCACCACATTGGTTTCCGGCAAGACCCTGCAGGACACCTTGGAGACCTACGATGCGGGCGGCGGTCAGATGCTGGTTCGCACCGCAGGATCGCACACCGCGCTCAACGTCACCGGGGGCACGATGGGGGGAACCATTGAAGCCCGCGATGGAGCTCTCGCCACCTTAAAGCAGGACATCAACTCCCTGGCGACGCTGATGATCAGCGAGATCAACACCGTTCACGCTGCCGGGTTCAGCCTGACCGGCACCACGGGCGCCAATTTTTTCACTGGAACGGATGCCGGGGACATCGCGGTCAACACCTCGTTGATGGGCAATCCTCAGCTCGTTCAGGCCAGCTCCAGCGCTTCAGCGCAGGGTAACAATCAGGTGGCGCTGCAACTGGCGCAAATTGCCGACAAGAAGCATGCATCGCTCTCGGGACAGACTTTCAGCCAGAACTTTAATGGAATCGTGGCCGACCTGGGCCAGGCCCTGGCCAACGTGAACGGGCAAAAAGAGACTCAGGAAGTGGTGGAAAGCATGCTCCTGCGCCAGCGCGATTCGTTGATGGGAGTATCCGTCGACGAGGAGATGACCGATCTGATCAAGTATCAGAAGGCTTACCAGGCCTCCGCCAAGATCATTACCACCGTCGACGAGATGATGGAGACGATCATCAACCTGAAACGCTAACCTTCATCTCTGACCAGGAGCTGCACCTATGCGCGTAACCGCCAATACCTTTCCAAACTCGCTGACCGAGCAGCTTTCGAAGCTTACCCTGCGTCAGACCCGCTTGAATCAACAGGCGGCCACCGGGCAACGCGTCACGAATCCCGAAGACGATCCGTCGGCGGTCCATCGCATCCTCGACATGCAAAAGGATGTGAAATCGCTCGGGCAGTATCAGCGAAACATTGGCCAGATGAAGGATCAGGCGTCGGCCTCCTACGCATCGATGAAGTCGTTGAAAAGCTTGCTGGATCGCGCGCAAGAGCTATCCACCCGAGCTGGGGGATTGCGTTCCCAGGCCGAGCTGAACATTTACGCCGAGGAGATCAACCAGTTGATCAAGACGGGAGCCCAGGCGGCGAACACCAAGTTTCGAGGGGATTATCTGCTCGGAGGCACGAAGAGCGATCAGCCTCCGTTCGCGGTGACGGAGAGCAGCTCTGGTTTGGTTACCGCCGTGACGTATCAGGGCAACGCCGAGGTTCCCGTGAACGAAATCGGGCAGGGAATAACGGCCTCCTCCACGGTGCCAGGAGCCAACAGCTCTGGTAGCGGACCGCGTGGTTTGATCACCGACTCACGCACCGGGGCCGATCTCTTCAACCATCTCATTGCGCTCCGGGACGCCCTGCTGGCCGGCGACCGAACCGCGATCGCCAACACCGTGAATCCTGCCTTGGCGGCGGATGAGGAGAATATTTTGATCCACGTGGGCATCAATGGAGCGGTCCAATCGCAATTGGATGCGGCCAAGACGCTGAGCAATCGGGATCATGCGGCGCTGGAAGCGGGCATCTCCCAGGAGGCCGATGCCGACTTGGCTCAGACCATCGTCCAGCTGACTCAGACCCAGACCGCCTACCAGGCGGCCTTGCAAAGCGGCGGCCAGATTCTGAGCCAGAGCCTGCTGGATTACCTGCGGTAAACGACGTCGTTAAGTATCGACGGGCTCAGCGGATATATGCCGGGCTTTCAGCCCTTGACCTAAGGAGGATGGTTACCTGGGGTTGTGACCCCAGGCTGGGATGGGACGCACCGTTGGTGCTCAAGCCCAGCGAGCCTTAAACCCAATACCAAACCGAGCCCAGACCATTTTGAGCGCAGGTTGGAATCGAATGGACAGTAGTGTTGGAGTTCGCGGGCCACAGGCCCAACACCATCTCAGCCTGGGGTGACAACCCCAGGTTTCTCCACCAGCCACCCGCTGAGGGCTGAAGGCCCGCACCATCGCAGGGAAGCTAACCGCGGAATTCAACCTGAATCTCGCTCTTCACTCATCACACCCGCTTTCTCCCCATCCGCATTTTCTGCTTTGCTGAGGCGGCGGTTTTCCTGTTTCCTAGCGGGCGATGATTCATCGCTACTCTCGTCCCGCGATGCGGGAAATTTGGACCGAACAGCGGAAGCTTGAGATCTGGCTGCAGATCGAGTTGCTTGCCAGTCAGATTCTGGTGAAGGAAGGGGTTGTACCCGCCAAGGATTTCAAGATCATGCAGAGTCGCGCCGCCTTCGAGCTGGAGCGATGCAAGGAGCTGGAGAAGACGCTGAACCATGATGTCATTGCCTTCACCACCTGCGTGGCAGAGCACATCAATGATCCCGCCAGCCGCTGGCTTCATTTCGGGCTTACCAGCAGCGACATCGTTGACACGGCTTTCGCGGTCCAGCTGACGCAAAGCGCGGACCTGCTGATCGAGGATGCCAAACAGCTTCGGCAGGTGATTGCGCGACGCGCCAAGGAACACCAGTTCACGCCGTGCATTGGTCGGAGCCATGGCATTCATGCGGAACCCACCACCTTTGGTCTGAAGCTGGCTCTGATGTATGACGAATTTGGCCGAGCCCTGGAACGGCTGGAGCGCGTCCGGAAAGTGGTAGCGGTGGGCAAGATCAGCGGTGCGGTCGGAACCAGCGCGCATCTTTCGCCGCGGGTGGAAAAGTTTATCTGTCAGAACCTCGGACTGCGACCAGCCCCGATCGCCACCCAGGTCGTCCAGCGTGACATCCATGCCGAGTTTATGAACGCCCTGGCGCTGATCGGGGCTAGCATGGAGCGATGGGCCACCGAGTTTCGTCACCTGCAGCGGACGGAGGTGCTCGAGGCTGAGGAGTACTTTGCCAAGGGGCAAAAAGGCTCGAGCGCGATGCCTCATAAGCGAAACCCGATTACCTTCGAGCGGCTCACCGGCCTGGCCCGAGTGCTCCGCGGAAATGCCATAGCTGCCTTGGAGAACGTTGCGTTGTGGCACGAGCGTGACATCAGCCATAGCTCGGTCGAGAGAATCATCTTCCCGGACTCTTGCACCCTGCTGGATTACATGTTCTCCCTGATGACCCGCATGATCGACGGGCTCATTGTGTATCCTGAGAACATGAAGCGAAATCTCGGGCTTTCGCTGGGCATGTGGAACTCACAGACGGTGTTGCTGGCATTGATTCGGAAAGGTCTCACCCGCGAACAGGCCTACGAGTTGGTCCAGCGGAACGCCATGCAGACCTGGCAGTCCAAGCATGCGGGGGATGCCAAGGCCGATTTTCTCACCCAGCTGCTCTCCGACCCTGAGGTGGGTCGCCATTTTGCGAAAGGCGAGCTCCAAAAATTGTGCTCGGTGGACTTCCACTTCAAGCAGGTAAAAACCCGCTTTAAGCAGGTCGGGCTCTAGCAGCCGGGCGGTAGGGGCCTGAACCCGCAGGGTTCAAAGAGAGTAGCCGGGGCGTGGAGCACAGCGACACCCCCGGTCTGTCGGTCCCCTGATTTACAGCACCCTCGCATGGGTGCCACCAGTCGGCGATAGGACCGAAGAACGGATCAAGATCCTGGAGAAAGGGTGAGGCCAAGCTCAGGGCCCGTGGCATCGCTGCGCGATGCTCCGCAATTTTAACAGTCCGGGGGTGACAGCACCCCCGGCTAATGTCTATGAACCCCGCGGGTTCAGGCCCCTACCGCCCGGCTGCTATAGCCCCATCACTTTCATCACGGCTTCGCGGGTGGGCGGGACCACGGTCGGCTGGAAGCCGGCGGTATCGATCGCCGTGTCGGGATCTTTGAGTCCATGCCCGGTCATGGTGGCGGCGATCAGACTTCCCTCAGGAATCTGGTTGCGCTGCACAGCCTTGATCAAGCCGGCGAGCGGCGCAGCACAGGCGGGTTCCACAAAAACGCCCTCGGTGCGCGCCAGCAGCTTGTAAGCGTGCAGAATTTCCTCGTCCGTCACCTTGTCGATCTGCCCTTCGCTCTGCTGGACGGCATTCAGGGCCCCCTGCCAACTGGCGGGATTCCCGATGCGGATCGCGGTGGCCACGGTGTGCGGATTTTCGATCGGATGACCATCCACAATCGGAGCGGCGCCGGCCGCCTGCCAGCCGAACATGCGCGGTAGTGTGTCGCTCTTACCGGCGGTTTGGTATTCCTGATAGCCGCGCCAGTACGCCGTGATATTGCCGGCATTGCCGACGGGCAGGAAATGAAAGTCGGGGGCGTCGCCCAACGCATCGCAGATTTCAAACGCCGCGGTTTTCTGTCCCTCGATGCGAACCGGATTGATGCTGTTCACCACCTCGACCTTGCCAGTTTCGCCCAACTCCCGGACGATCTGCAGGGCCTGGTCGAAATTGCCCTCGATAGCGATGGTGGTGGCTCCGTACATCAGCGCCTGCGCCAGCTTGCCCAGCGCGATCTTGCCGTTGGGAAGAAGCACCACGCATTTCATCTTGGCGCGCGCTGCGTAGGCTGCCGCGCTGGCGCTGGTGTTGCCGGTGCTGGCGCAGACCACGACCTCGGCTCCCCGCTCCTTGGCCTTGGACACAGCGAGGGTCATGCCCCGGTCCTTAAACGAGCAGGTAGGATTCAAGCCTTCGTATTTCAGATAAAGCTCAAAGCTCCCTCCGATCGCCTCCACAAAGTTTGGGACACGGATCAACGGGGTGTTGCCTTCCAGAAGCGTGACCACTGGAGTTGCCGAGGTGACGGGGAGATATTGCGCGTAACGTTGAATCACGCCGGGCCAGGAAGTAAAGGAGGAGACTGACATATTCACTCAAAGGTTTCGACTCGGATCATCGTGGGCTTGGATTTGATGACGGGCAAGCGGCCGATGGCCTGCAGCGCCTGTCGCATGGAGGCGTTGGTGGCGTCGTGGATCATGAGAATCAGCGGCACGCTCCGTCCCCCGTGTCCCTCCGGCTGCATCACGGAAGAGATGCCGATCCGCGCCTGGCCGAGAATGGCCGCGATGCGTGCCAGCACCCCAGGTCGGTCAGTGACATCGAGGCGGAGATAGTAACGAGAAACAGCGTCATCAATCGGCTGCACCTGACCGCCTCCCTCGCAGGGAGTGAAGGCCGGGATGCGGCGAGGGGAGCCGTGCTTCAGGTCCAGTGCGGCGTCGCCGATGTCGCTGAGCACCGAGCTAGCCGTGGCATCCTGCCCGGCACCACGTCCGTAGTACAGCGTATCTCCCACGATGTCTCCACGCAGGAACACCGCGTTAAACACGTCGTTCACGCTGGCCATGACATGACCGTCGGGAACCAGGGCCGGGTAGACCGAGACTTGAACCAAATTGCGGCTCGGAGTGCGTTTGCCGACGGTTTTGACGATGCCGAGGAGCTTGATGGTGTATCCCAGCCTCGCCGCGAACTCGATATCGAGCTTCGTGATTCCTCGAATTCCCTCGGTGTAGATCTCGCCCGGCTTGACCCAAAACCCATGGGCCAAGGAAGCCAGGATTCCGACCTTGTGCGCCGCGTCATGTCCATCAACGTCCAGGGAAGGCTCCGCCTCGGCATAGCCCAAGCGCTGAGCATCCGCCAAAACGGCTGAAAAGTCCGCGCCTTCACGCTTCATGCGCGTGAGGATGTAATTGCAGGTCCCGTTGACGATGCCGTAGAGCCGGGCGATGCGATTGCCGATCATGGACTCCCGGAGAACTTTGATGATGGGGATCCCGCCAGCAACACTCGCCTCGTAATACAGGTTGCCACCGTGCTCTTGGGCGACCCGGAACAGTTCCTCACCGTGAGCGGAAAGTAAGGCCTTGTTGGCAGTGATGACCGGTTTGCCACGGCGGAGCGCCTCGAGCACCACGGTTCGTGCGGTGGTGGTTCCGCCCATCAATTCGACCACGAGATCGATCTCTGGATCGTTCACCACCGTTTTCCAGTCCTGGGTCAGCAGCCGCGCCGGAAGCTTCACTCGCCGCGCCCGTTTAACATCGCGCACGGCGATCCGACGCACTTCCAGGGATACCCCCAGGCGACTGGCGAGCAGGGAACGGTTTCTCTGGAGTGCTTGGAACACCCCTCCGCCCACTGTCCCGGCTCCGATAAGGCCTATATTTACCCGCCGCATATGAATGGGCAGCTTGGCTGGAAACAGCGCGGGGGACAAACATTTTTTGTGGTGGCTGTCGCCGTGGGGTGAAGGACAGATCTCGAGAATTCCTCCAACGGCGGCCGTTCAACCCACGCAGATCCTTACCAAGGATGAGATAGGCCCAGCGGGGAACGGATGAACCCCAAAGGACGCGACGTCAGACACGGAAAAATGGGACTCGATAAAAAGATGGAGTCGCACGTTAAAACCCGGAGCCAGATTTAAGGTTCACTTTCCCTCGGGACCCACATCGCGTCCTTTGCGTCCTCTGCGGTTCAAAACCTCATCCTTCCGGTCCACCATGCCGGTCCACACGCCAAATCTTCTTTTCATTGCCTGGGCTGGCTTCCAATGTTGACGGGATCACACGTGACGCATGTCCTCGCTAAGCACTGAGAACACTCTGAGTCGGCAGACCCTTTTGGTTCTGGTGGGCGGGGTGCTCTTGTTCGTGGTGGCGGGTTTCGCGGCCGGCGCGCTTGGCCTGACTACGAAAGCTGCCTGGTCCGCCGCCACGGTGCTGCTCATGGCATTTTGGTGGATCGTGCAGCCCATACCATTGTGGGCCACGGCACTGCTGCCACTGTTGCTGTTTCCCATGGCCGGGCTGAACTTTCGAGCGATTCTAGGTGCCTATTTCGATCCGGTTAACTTTCTATTTCTAGGAGGCATGTTGATTGCCGCCTGCATGGAACAGTGGTTCCTGCACCGCCGCCTAGCCTTGGGCATCGTCTCTTTTCTAGGGGTGAGCCCCCGCCGGATTGTCCTAGGCTTCATGCTCGCCACGGGATTCATCACGCTTTGGATCTCCAACACCGCCACGGCCTTGCTCATGTACCCGATCGGGCTTGCAGTCTTGCAGAAGTTTGCCGAACAGCGGGGGGCTGACGATCCAGATATCCGCCGCTTTGGTGCCGCCCTGATGCTCGGGATTGCCTACGCTGCCAGCATCGGGGGCGTCGGGACCAAGATCGGCACCGGCCCGAACCTGATCCTGGTCAAACAGTATGCTGCCGCCAACCTCGGGGAGATCTCGTTCCTCACCTGGCTCAAGATCGGATTGCCGATTGTCATCCTCTATCTGCCCTTGGTGTGGTTGTATCTGGTGCGCGTCGCGGAACCCATCTCGGCCCGCGATTTTCCTGGGGGACGCGAAGCGATCAACCAAGCTCGTTCTCAGCAAGGGGCGATGTCGCGGGGCGAATGGGTGTCGCTGTGTGGTTTCCTGTTGGCGGCCTTTCTCTGGACCTTCCGTCAGGAAATGGATCTCGGGTTTTTGCGCATTCCCGGTTGGTCCGCGCAGATTCCATGGACTTGGAAGGGGGTGCTGGGGGATCTCCATGCGACCCTGCCGGCCCCGGTCGTGAAACTCCTTTCTCCCTCCGGGGCTGAATCCCAGATTGCCCTGCTGATAGGGGTTGGTCTGATGCTGGTGCCGATTCGGCTGCGGCCGGTCGAGTTTGCCTTGAGCCGCCGGTCGGCACGAGGGATCGCCTGGTCCATGCTTTTGGTTCTCGGCGGTGGATTTGCCATGGCGGAAGGAATCCAGGGCAGCGGCCTATCGGATCTCATCGCGGGCGGACTGAAACAGCTGCCGACCATCCATCCCTTGCTGGTCCTCTTTTTAGTCTGTCTCCTGACCACCGCGTTAAGCGAGGTGGCGTCCAACGTGGCCACCGTGAGCATCATGCTTCCGCTGGTCACCGCCATGGCGTCGGGACTGGGCATTCATCCCGGCAGCCTGATGTTTGCGGCGACGCTCGCGGCGTCTTTTGGATTCATGCTCCCCGCCGGCACTCCCCCGAACGCCGTCGTATTTGCCAGCGGCTACCTGACCGTGCCCCAGATGGCCCGGAACGGATTGTTGGTCGATTTGGGGGGCGCTGCCCTCATCAGCCTAGTATGCTACTGGGTTGCGCCATGGGCACTGCGCGGGTGAGCGGGTCAAACTGTCCTAGCTTGGGGTCGTAGGCAAACAGCTCCGCATTGTCGATTTTAAAGAACCATCCGTGCAGGTGCAGTCTTCCCTCCTCCAGCCGGCGGGCGACGCAGGGGTACGTGTGCAGGTTCTCCAGGGCGAAAAGCACATTCTCCTCCTCGGCGGCGCGCAGGCGATCCTCGGGGAGCTTGAGATGGGAATAGTTCTTCATGACCGTGTCGCGCACCGAACTGGCGACCGAGAGCCACCCTTCGAGATGCGGCAGCGTGTGGCTGGCTCCCGGCGGTAGGCCATCCATGAGCGCCCGGACGGCGCCACATTGGGAATGACCGCAAACCACAACGTCGCTGACGCCGAGCGACTCGATGGCGAACTCGATGGCCGCAGCCGTGGAGTTGGTGCTGCCGGTCGTGTTCGAGGGCGGGACAATATTTCCGACATTCTTCACGACGAACAGGTCTCCCGGCTGGCTCTGGGTGATCAATTCCGCCAGCACGCGGGAATCGCTGCAGGTGATGAAGAGCGTGTGCGGATTCTGGCCTTCTCGAGCCAGCCGCTGAAACAGTTCTCTGTGCTTGCCGAATTCGGTCTCCCGAAACCGGTGAACGCCTTCAATCAAGTTTTGCACAGCGCTTAGCCTAGTGAAGATTGGGTCGCGTGCGAAGGAAATTGAACACAAATGTATGTTCAAGACTCCCCGCTTTTGATTTAACCATGCTGTGTCGCGTCATCATGTCTCGTCCAACACCAACGACCCAACGCTCGGGGCCAAGCCCCGCGGCACATGGGAGGTCATCCGGCGGGTCCTGCCCTACCTTCGCCCCTATAGGGGGTTGGCGATGGCCAATATCGGGTGCGCCATCCTTTCGCTGGGCTTCGCCCTGTCCTACCCGCGGTTGATGCGGATCATCGTGGATGATGTCATCGCGAACGCGCGGCAGGACCTGTTCGTTCCGGTGATTCTGGCGCTTTTCGGCGCATTCGTCCTGCGGGAGGTCTTCAACAGCCTGCGCATTCGTGTGAACAATGTGTTTGAGCAGAACGTGATCTTCGACATGCGCCGGGATCTTTATCATCGGCTCCAACGGCTGCCGGTCAGTTACTACGATCAGCGGTCGTCGGGGGATCTGATGACACGGGTGATTGAAGATGTGAATTCGGTCGAGCGTGTTCTGATCGATGGGACGGAGCAGGGGACCGTCGCCCTCCTGAGCATCGGGGTCGTTCTGGCGTTGCTTTTCGGCTCCAACGCATCTCTGGCCTGGATGGCCCTGGTGCCGCTGCCGATATTGGCGTCCGGTGCCTTGTGGTACACCCTAACGGCCCACAAACGGTATCGGGCCCAGCGGCAAGCTTCGAGCGCGATGAACGCGTTACTGATGGACAGCCTCTCGGGCATTCGTCAGATCAAGGCCTTCGGCCGGCAAGATCACGAGGATGCACGTTTTGCCGCCCGGGCGGACGATCTGCGCCAGGGGACCCTTGGAGTGATGCGCGCCTGGTCCTACTACTCTCCCGCCATGGCATTGGCGGCTTCCTTAGGCACTGGGTTGGTTCTTTGGGTGGGTGGTCGGCAAGTGATGGCGGGGACCTTGACCATGGGCAAGTTGCTGGAATTCGTTTTCTACCTGGCTCTGTTCTATGACCCCATCGGGAAGCTGCACGGGTTGAACCAGATGCTTCAGGCGGCCCGAGCCGCGGGAGAACGCGTTTTCGACATCTTCGACGCGCCGACCGAACGCGCGGATCGCACCGCAAAATTGGTCGAGCCGATCCGCGGCGAGATCGTGTATGAGAACGTCCAGTTCTCTTACGGTCCGGATCGGACCGTTCTTAAAGGAGTTTCCTTGGAAGTTCGACCGGGACAAATGATTGCCCTCGTGGGGCCGACAGGGGCGGGTAAGTCGACCTTGGTCAATCTGCTTCCAGGTTTCTATGAAGCCACGGGTGGGCGGATTCGTATCGATGGTCAGGATATCGCCTCGGTGTCGCTGTCCTCGCTGCGCAGACACATCAGCGTAGTTAGTCAGGAGCCGTTCTTGTTCAACGGCACCGTTCGTGAGAACATTCTATATGGTCGGCTCGAAGCTTCGCCGGAGGAGGTGGAGGCGGCGGCCAAGGCGGCCAACTGCCACGACTTTATCACCCGTCTTCCGGATGGCTACGATTCTCGGGTCGGGGAGCGGGGAGTCAAACTGAGCGTCGGTGAGAAGCAGCGAGTCAGCATTGCCCGGGCTCTGCTGAAGAACTCTCCCATTCTGATTCTCGACGAAGCGACGGCGAGCGTCGACACCGCCACCGAACGGCTGATTCAGGAGGCGCTCGCTCGATTGCTGCGAGGCCGGACGAGCTTTGTGATCGCCCATCGGCTCAGCACCATTCGGGAGGCCGATCAGATTCTGGTTCTGAAGCAAGGGGAGATCGTCGAGCGCGGCACGCACGACCAACTGGTGGCCGAAGGTGGCCTGTATGCCAAGCTGGCGCGGATCCAGAACACGACCTTTATCGAAGAAGGCTTCGCCAAAATCGGGGAAGAGGGTGCGTGACCGCACGCTTTTCCGCCGTGAAAACTTAACGCCGCGGATGTAACGTGCGAGTTCGTAATCGGAGCACGGTAGTATAAAGTCCGTATCGCATCGGGCTCCAGCACCAACGCTGCGTCTCATCCCATTCAGGGCTGACAGCCCGACATAAGGCCGCCGATGAGATCATGACTCGTGGCGTGTCCTCATTTGATTTTCTCATTCGTCCAAGTAGGGAAGTCAGCGCACGATGCCTCATCTCAACTGCAACACCGAATCACATGATGAAAGACCAGGTTCCCAAGAACGTCATCTGCCTCTGGTTTAATCACGACGCTGAGGAGGCCGCGAGTTTCTACGCAGCCACCTTCCCAGACAGCCATGTCAGCAGAGTGTGCCACGCACCCTCCGACTACCCCGCCGGGAAGGCAGGCCAAGTGCTTACGGTGGAGTTCACCGTGCTCGGCATTCCCTGTTTGGGACTCAATGGCGGTCCGGCCTTTGCCCACAGCGAGGCCTTCTCGTTTCAGGTGGCCACCGACTCTCAAGAGGAGACCGACCGCTACTGGAATGCCATTGTCCGCAACGGTGGTCAGGAGAGCGCCTGTGGATGGTGCAAGGACCGGTGGGGGGTGTCCTGGCAGATCACCCCGCGAGTGCTCACGCGAGCGATGGCCGCCGGAGGCGCTGAAGCCAAGCGCGCGTTCGAGGCGATGATGGGCATGAAGAAGATCGATATAGCCACGATCGAAGCAGCCCGGCGTGGATGAGCTGCAAACGGCGGTTTTAACCTCGGATGACACGGATGACACGGATGACACGGATGTGAAAGAATATGGGGCTTTCAGTCCCCGACGACACCTTTCGGGTGAGGATCGCAGCGACACATTTCCTTGGGTCAGGGGTCGTCGTCGTGAGATGCTTTCTTTCCTCGGCCCCGTGGATCTTGCGGCGCTGCGATCCACGGCTAATCTCTCTGAACCCTCGGGTTCGGGACACTGAAGGAGCGGATGCATCGCTTGTTTCAACGTTCATTTTCCTTCGGGTTTCACATCGCGTCCTTTGCGTCCTTGGCGGTTCAATAACTCCTTCCCCTTCGCAAAGGCTCGGCCTGACTGCTACCACGTTAGGGTCTTGCCGGATGGGATCCACGGCTGATCGCCTCAACTTTGACCTTGAGGAGGAGGGAAGGGGACCGGTTATGCTGCGGATCCGATGAGCATCTTTGAGGACTTGCAGTGGCGCGGCTTGGTGGCGGATTGCACCGACGTGGAGGGGTTGACCAAACGGTTGGCTTCCGGCCCCATCACGCTGTATTGCGGATTCGACCCGACGGCGGAAAGCCTGCACGTGGGCAATCTGGTTCCCCTGCTGGCGCTGCGACGGTTTCAAAACCTGGGTCATCGCCCGATCGCGGTGGCCGGCGGTGCCACGGGGTCGATTGGCGATCCCAGCGGCAAGACCCAGGAACGTCAGTTGCTGACCCCCGAGATCCTCAACCGCAACATTGCTTGCGTCAAAGTTCAGCTCGCCAAGCTCCTCGATTTCGAGACGGCGGCGAACCCCGCCCGTCTGCTCGACAATGCGTCGTGGACCGCGCCGGTCAGCTTCATCGATTTCCTACGCGACATCGGAAAGCATTTTTCGGTGAACATGATGGTCGCCAAAGAAAGTGTGCGGGCGCGCATGGAGGATCGCGAGACGGGCATCAGCTACACCGAGTTCAGCTACATGCTGCTTCAGGCCTTCGACTTCTATCATCTCCGCAAAGAGACGGACTGCGAGTTGCAGATTGGAGGCAGCGACCAGTGGGGGAACATCACCGCGGGTACTGACCTCTGCCGCAAGAAACTCGGGGCCACCTGCTTCGGGCTCACTCTTCCGCTGATCACCAACGCCGATGGCAGCAAGTTCGGCAAGAGTGTGGCAGGAGCCATCTGGCTCGATCCGGCCCGCACGAGCGTGTATCGTTTCTACCAGTTCTGGATTCGGACCGACGACCGGGACGTGATCCGTTACCTCAAGTATTTTACGTTCCTGACGGCCGACGAGATCTCCACCCTCGAGAAGCAGCATGTGGAACGTCCGGAAGCACGCATAGCGCATAAGGCCCTCGCGAAGACCATTACGGATTTGATCCACGGCGAAGCCGCGACCCAGGAGGCGATTCGGGCCAGCGACATCCTGTTCGGTGGCGGCTTAGAAGGGATTTCCGAGTCCACGTTCAACGACATTGTGGGGGAAGTCCCCACCAAAGCCCTCGAGGCGTCGAAGTTGGCTGGTGAGGGGATGTCGCTACCTGACGTGTTGGTTCACTCGGGACTGGCGAGTTCCAAAGGTCAGGCGCGCAAAGACATCGAGGGTGGAGGGATTTATCTTAATAATGTCAGAACTCCAGAGACGGCAAAACAGGTCAAAACCGAAGATTTGCTCTTCGGCAAACATCTTCTACTGCGCAAGGGTAAGCGGAACTACACTTGCATTACCGTCAGCTAATCCGTCAACGCCACCAAGGCGGTGTCATTGAGGTGGTGGGTGGCCCTATTCCGCTGCGAGTGGGGCCGAAGCGCATCGAAGTCGGAGAGCACCCAATCTGATTCGACCGTGCAACGCACTCTTCGTTACGCAGAAGAATGCGGCAACCATTTCCTGAACTTCCCCAGCCGCTGTCGCTGGTCATGTGATGCTTTTCGCCTAGCTTTTTTGGCCCTCATCTGATATTTGAAAAGGGTTCACTACGGACTCTGAAGTCATTATTTAGGTGCATTAGGAGAAGCATAAGATGCAGTCGAATGTTCTGTCCCTCGGGAAACTCGGGCTTCGCGGTCGGAGGCCCGGGCATCGGCAGTCGGTATGGCTAGCAGGGAGGCTGGCCCGGCTGCGAATTATCCAGGCTGCGATTCTGCTCGCTCTGTCCCTAACGGGGCAGGGAGGCAGTTGGGCTGCGGATTTGGGGAAGGGTAAAGGCGAGCTGAGTAGCGAAGCCATCGCGTCCATTGAGGCGCTGCAGCAGGAAAAGGCCACCCGGTCACCGCTGCACCGCAAGTTAGATTCTCAACTAGTCTATGCCCTCCGCGAGACAGGCGCTGGAAGGGTCAACTCGATTCACCCACACCACCGCTCACGGATGCGGCCCTTGGAACGTGGTCAGGTGCTTTTGGATATTCGGGCGGACGTCACCCCGGAGCTGCTTGCATTCGTTCAGGCACAGGGCGGAATGGTCATCCATTCAGCCGCCTCTCTCCGCGCTCTCCGGGTTCGCCTGTCACTCAGCGCCCTGGAGCGGCTCGCCGCCCGCCCAGAGGTGAGGCGGGTGCGACCTGCTGACGAGGCCACCACCAACGCTGGAAGCGTCGAATCGGAAGGTGGAGTGACACACGGGGCGACCTCGTTTCGTGAGAAGTATCGCGTCAGCGGATCGGGAGTTAAGGTTGGGGTGCTCTCCGATAGCGTGGATTTCTTGTCGAACGTAAGGCAATCGGGAGACCTGCCTGAGGTAAACATCATTCCCGGTCAAGAAGGCCTGGGAAGTGGCGAAGGCACGGCGATGTTGGAGATCGTTCACGACCTGGCACCTGGAGCGGAGCTGTACTTTGCCACCGCGTTCAGTGGAGAAGCTAGTTTCGCTCAGAACATCCGAGCGCTTCATGCCGCAGGTTGTCGGATCATCATTGACGACATCACCTACTTCAACGAGTCGCCTTTCCAGGATGGCATTATTTCCCAGGCTGTTCGGGATGTCTGTGATGCTGGGGCGCTGTACTTTTCGTCCGCTGGAAACTCGGGAAACAAGGGGGACGGCTCGGCTGGAACCTGGGAAGGTGATTTTGTGGACGGCGGGGCGGCGACACTGGGACGCGGTGGGCGTCTGCATTCATTCGGAGCGAACACCTTCAACACGGTGCTGGCCGGCGGTGGATTCCGCCGCATCGACCTGTTTTGGAGCGATCCGCTCGGCCGGTCCACCAACGATTACGACGTCTACGTCCTGGACAGTGCGGGACGGGTCGTGGCGAGTTCTACCAACATTCAGGACGGTAACGATGATCCTTATGAGAACATCAGCTCGTTAAACATCGGCGATCGCATTGTCATTGTGAAGCAGCGTGGAGAGGCGCGATACCTCCACCTTTCCACAGGGCGGGCGCGTCTGGCGGTCTCGACAGGCGGGAATGTGCGAGGACACAACGCGGCCAGCGCTACGAATGCCTTCTCAGTGGCGGCCAGCTGGGTAGGAGCCGTTCCGAAGCTTTATACGGCATCGACGGTCAGCCAGGTGGAGGTTTTTTCATCGGATGGTCCCCGCCGGATGTTTTACGACGCGACAGGCAACCCGTTTACCCCCGGGAATCTGTCTTCGACGGGTGGTCGGGTCCTGCAGAAGCCGGATATCACCGCCGCCGACGGCGTCGCTACGGCCACCCCTGACTTTCGACCCTTTTTCGGCACCTCCGCAGCCGCCCCGCATGCGGGGGCGATCGCGGCACTGATCTGGTCCTACAATCCCACATTGACGCCCGCGGAGGTCCGCGAAGCGATGTTGACCACGGCACTGGACATCGAGGCACCAGGGGTGGATCCCAGCTCCGGTTACGGAGTCGTGATGCCGGAGAGCGCGGTCGCTTCGGTGCGCCAGCCTGCTCCACGGATCACCCTCCAGTCCGTTTTCCTCCGGGATGAGAATGGCAATGGCCATATGGACGCGAACGAGTGTGGTGAGCTGATGTTCGAACTGCGCCATCTACTGGCGCCTACCGGGAGCATGGCAACCGGGCTGAGGGCCAGCCTGACAAGCCAGGATGTGGAAGTCGTGATAGATCCAGCCCCCCAGGTGTTTCCAGACCTCGCGCCTCAGTCCCTAGGCAGCAACGCGATTCCTTTCCGGATCAGCACCAAGGATTTTCCCAGCTGTGATCGCCCCCTCCATTTCGAGCTGCACGTGAGTGCCGACAACATCCCGCTGCAGACCTTCCCGTTTCAGCTGGAAACCCAATCCCCGGGGGATTCTCCGGCCGTTATCCGCTCGGCCACCGATGTTCCCAAGCCGATTGTGGATTTGGGGGAAACGGTGTCGGTGCTCGCGGTGGATGGGCTTCCTTCACCGATCGCCACCGTGGAGGTGGAGCTGCACCTCCTTCATACCTATCTCTCTGACCTGGTTCTCGAACTGACGGGGCCGGATGGGACAACGGTTCTGCTCGCCGCGAACCAAGGCGGCAATGGGAGCGACTACGGGACGTCTTGCGCCCAGCCCACTCGGCTATCCGACGCCGCGAACTCCCGGCTGGGAAGCTCGACGCCTCCCTATGTGGGAACCTTTCGATCCGAGGAATCTCTGGGAGCTTTCCGTGGAAAATCCGGCGATCAAGCCAACGGCAACTGGCGCTTGAAGGTTCATGACATTGCGGAAAACGACGTCGGCGTGCTGGTCTGCTGGTCCTTGGACTTCCGGCTGGTGAATTGTGAATTAGGCAATGGCCGATGCCTGGTGCCGCCGGAGATCACGCAACAACCGGCGGACCAACTACGGGTTGAAGGTCAGCCAGCGGCGTTCTCCGTCCTCGTGACCGGGACGCCTCCGTTGAGCTATGAATGGTTCAGGGACGGGCAGGCCATTCCCGGGAGGGTGGGGGCGGAACTCCTCTTGGATCCAGTGAGTCCGGACGACGCTGGCAACTACTCGGTGCGTGTGAGCAATCCTTATGGATTTGTGGAAAGTCTCGCTGCCTCTCTGCAGGTGGCTACCCTGCCGGGAATCACCAGCCATCCGACCGACCGAACCGTGTCCGCCGGCGACTCCGCTTCCTTTTCGGTGGCGGCTACCGGCACCGGTCCGCTGACCTATCAATGGTTTTTTGGCGTGAGTCCGCTTGCGGGAGAGACCAATGCCACTCTGGTCCTGGCCAGCGTTTCGGGAGCGGACGCCGGAAGCTACTTGGTTCAAGTATCCAGCCCTTACGGTGAGGCTACGAGCAGCAACGCCTGGTTGACCGTCATCCTTCCCCCCAGCATTTCCAGAATGCCTTCCGATCTAGTAGTGACCAACGGGGGGGCCGCAGTCATGAGTGCCGAAGTGGCCGGAACGCCACCGTTGACATTTTATTGGGTGAAGGACGAAACCCAATGGATTCCCGATGCGGTCGACTCCAGCCTGCTCATCAGTGGCGTTACCCTGGCCGATGCCGGTTTTTATTCCTTAGTCGTGAGCAACCATGCGGGTGTCGTCCGCAGCCGATGGGCCCGGCTCGACGTGCTGCTTCCCGTCGAGTTCTTGGTGTCGCCTACCAACCAGGTGATTGCGCTCCATGGTAACGTTGAGCTGGTGAGTCTGGCTCTTGGCGTTCCAGCCCCAGCGTATCAGTGGTATCGTTCAACGCCTGAGGGCTTTGAGATCATCGATGGTGCGACCAACTCCAACCTGCAACTTCCAGCGGTCGACTTTTCAGATACGCGAGGTTACCGGGTGACGGCCTCCAACCTGCTTTCCATGGCAACCAGTCTCGTCGCCCAGATTCAGGTCCTGGCCGTCCCTCTCATTACGTCGCAACCCAGTTCGCTGAAGGTGGTAGCCGGGACCAGCGTGTTCTTTGAGGTGGCCGTCAGCGGAGAGGGCCCCTTTACTTACCAATGGTTCGTCAACGGGGACTCTCCCTTGCTCGGGAAGACCGAGGCTCGCTTGATCCTGAGCGAAGTCAGCGATCCGGACGTCGGGAGTTATCATGTCGTGATCAGCAATCTGGTCGGGTCCGTCGCCAGTCAGCCCGCTCGGCTTGAATTGGGCAGCCCCGTGGTTATCACCGGCCAGCCTATTTCCCAAGAGGTTGGCGTCGGAGGGGCGGCGGTGTTTCAGGTCGCTGCGACGGGTGACAGCCCGCTCGCCTATCAGTGGTATTTTAACGCCACCAACGTGCTGGCGGGCCAGACTAACGAAAGTTTGGAGCTGAGCGGATTGACGTTCGACAGTGCAGGGGACTACGGCGTTGTCATAGAGAATTTTGCCGGAAGTGTTACGAGCCAAGTGGCCAGGCTGGATGTCTTGCAAGCTCCGCTCATCGTCACCGACCCCACATCGCAGTCGGTCATTCTGGGCGCTACTCTCGAACTTTCCGGGGCTGCCGAAGGGTCGGGTCCTCTGGTGTATCGATGGATCTTTAACGACAACCAGATCGTTATCGGCGCGGAAGAGGCTACGCTTCGGATCTTGGAGATAGGAGCTGAAGCGGAGGGATTCTATGCACTTGAGGTCTCCAACCGGGTGGGCGCCGTACGGTCTGCGGCTGCCGTGGTTCAGGTGATTCGGCCGCCTCGGATCGACGAGGTCGCGGGCGCCAAGGTCGTGGCTTTCGGGGGGCACTTGGAGCTTCGCGCCGTTGTGACGGGCACGCCCCCCTTCCAGTTCCAGTGGCTGCGTGAGGGAGCGGGGCTGGCAGGGCAAACCAACGAGACCTTGGTTTTGGATGATGTTCAATTCTCAGATGCCCAGGGCTATCAGGTCCAGGTTACTAACCCTGCCGGATCCAAGTTGAGTGATGTCGTGTCCGTTAGCGTGTTGGCGGCACCGGTGATCACCGTTCCACCCCGGCCGCAGCTGCTGGCGGTCGGACAGCCTCTCGTGCTCACGGCCGTGGTGACCGGGGCCGATCCTCTGAGCTTTCACTGGATCTACAACACTAATCACGTTCTGGAGGGGGAGAACAGCAGTGTTCTGGAAATCCCCGCCGTGGAGTTGAGCCAGGCTGGCACCTACCAGTTGCAGGTCTCCAACGCAGTCGGGACGGCCTCCTCGGGGCATGTGAGGGTCCGAGTCGCCGAACCACCTGCGTTGCTGACTCAACCCGAGGATATCAGCCTGCCGCGGGGACGGCTTGCGCGTCTGGCGGTGGAGGCCAGCGGGAGCGCTCCTCTCCGCTACCAATGGTATTTCGAAGCTGGGAGTCCCGTGGTCGATGCGACCAACGCGACCCTCACCATCCCCAATGTGTCGAGCGCCGACGAGGGCGGATATCGAGTAGTGGTGACGAACGATGTCGGCAGCGTCACTAGCCGAGTCGCGTTGATCGACGTGAAAGAAGTTCCCCTGCTTCTCAGCCAGCCGGCGGATCAGGTTGTTGTCGTTGGCGGGGACGCCAGCTTCGCTGTGGACGCGCTCAGCCCCAGTCCAATGCGCTATCAGTGGTTGTTCAATGGCATCTTCTCCTTGCCGGATCAGACGAATGCGACCCTGGAGCTGCCGGACGTCGTTGTGGCCAGCGAAGGAGATTACTCGGTCGAAGTCTCCAATGATGAGGGGGCCGTAGTCAGTTCGCGCGCTCGGCTTCGGGTGATCGTAGCCCCTTCGCTGGTGGCTGAGCCGGCGGATGTAGAAGCGGCCGTGGGTGGGATCGCGGAGCTGTTCGCGGAGCTGGCCGGATCGATCCCGATGGACATCCAATGGTTCTTCTCCGATTCAGCGCCGGTTCCAAACGGCACCAATGCGCTGCTGCGGCTTGGCCCCCTGAGCCTTTCAGATTCCGGAGGGCTTTATTATTTGGTGGCCTCGAATCTCGCGGGGACGGTGACGAGTCGCGTGGCTTCCGTCAGCGTCTTCGCACCTCCAACCATCGTCGTTCAACCTCAGCCCACTCGGGTGGTCCTGGGGGCTACCGCCAGCTTTTCCGTCTCCGCGGAAGGGCATGCGCCATTGGGCTTTCAATGGTTCGGCCCCGACGCTCAAGCTATCCCGGGGGCGGATGGGCCGGAGCTGCAGTTGCCCGCTGTCACCGCGGCCTCCACCGGTCTTTACTCGGTGCAGGTGAGCAATCGAGTCGGAGTCGTGAGCAGTGCTCGAGTGAGCCTGGAGGTCGTGATTCCGCCCAGTGTCGAACTGGTATCCCAAGAGATCTTGGCTCCCGTGGGCGGTGAAGCGGTCATCACGGCCGTGGCTGCCGGTTCAGAACCCATGTTCTATCAATGGGTGTACTTCCAAACCAATCTGCTGGCGGATGCCACCAACTCAACCTTGGTGCTGTCGGACCTGGCCGAGACCAACACCGGCATTTACCAGGTGATCGTCACCAATTTAGCCGGCAGCGCTATCAGTGCAGAGATGTCGTTGCGGGTGGTTCCTGCCCCTCAGATTGTCGTTCAGCCGCAACCCTTGCTGGTTGCCCAGGGAGAATCGGCCGAGTTCCAGGTCACGGCGACTGGCCATGATCCCTTCAGCTATCAGTGGCTGGGGCCGGATTCACAGCCCATCCCTGGCGCCACGGACCGCGTGCTCGCCCTGCCTGCCGTGACTCCCGCCCAGGCCGGAAGCTATTCGGTGTGGGTGAGCAATGCCGTGGGCGTTGTGACCAGCGATGCGGCCCTGCTAAGCGTCGCGGTGCCTCCCCGATTCCTCAGCGCGCTGACCAATCAGATCGTTGCGGTGGGATCCACAGTTCGGTTCCAGGCGGAGATCGAGGGCACCGAGCCGATTCGTTTCGAATGGTTCTATGGCGAGAGCAGCCTGCCGGTGCAGCCCAACAGCAATGTCCTCGTTTTGGAAGGGGTGGGCCTGGAGCTGAGCGGAACCTACTTCGTGGAAGCTTCGAATCGGGCGGGAGTGGTGCGCAGCGAGGTCGCCCTTCTGACGGTGCTGTTGCCTCCCGCCATCACGACTCCGCCTCAACCCGCGACCGTCAACCAAGGTGATTCCGCGCGCTTCGAAGTCGTTGCAGCCGGAGCGGAGCCCTTGACATACCAGTGGTTTGGGCCGGATGGCGTCCTTTTGCCCGGGGAGGTGCTCCCGGTGTTGAATCTAGCTTCCGTGCAGCCTTCACAGGGAGGGCTGTATACGGTGCGCGTCCAGAACATCGTGGGTGAAGTTCTCAGCAGCGGGGTTCTGTTGACGGTGGTGGTCGCTCCGGTGGTGCTGACGTCCCCGAGCGACGTCCTGGCGGCGCGCGGCGGCGAGGCCCTGCTCACGGTGGTTGCTGTCGGAACTGAGCCGCTCTCCTATGCCTGGTTTTACCAGCTGACCAATCTGATTTCCGACGCCACGAACGCGAGCTTGCGCTTGGAGAATCTCCGACTCGATCAGAGTGGCGGCTACTCGGTGGTGGTATCCAACGCTGCGGGTGTGGTGCCGAGTTCGGAGGCGGTGTTGACGGTCCTGGAACCCCCCTCGATCACTCGTCAGCCGTTTTCCTTCCGGGTCCTTCAAGGCAATGCTGCCCGCTTCGAGGTGATCGCTCTAGGCGAGCCGCCCTTAACCTACCAGTGGATCGGTCCTGATCTGTCACCGGTGGCGGGTGGGAGCGGGGCGGTGTTGGAACTGGCCGCCGTGTCTGCGACCGATGCCGGCCCCTATCGTGTGGAAATTCGCAACGCGGTAGGATCGATCGTCAGCGACGAGGCTATTCTGGACGTCGTGTCCGCTCCCGTTATCAAGTCCCAGCCGCAGCCATTGCTGGCGGCGAAAGGGGGCGCGGCGGCCATGCAGGTTCAGGCGGCGGGATCCGAACCCCTCTTTTACCAATGGCTGATCCAGGCCACCAATCTGGTTGCGAACGCTACCAATGCGATCCTCTCCTGGGAGCACGTCGATTTCACCAACTCGGGTTTGTATTCTGTCATCGTTTCCAACGAGTTTGGAGTCGTAACCAGCCAGGAGGCGGAGCTTCAAGTCCTGGAAGCTCCCTCCATTCTTGGGATTAGCCCCAGCCTTTCGGTGGTGGTGGGTCAGAGCGCCGCTTTCGAAGCCGAAGTCGAGGGTGGGGAACCGTTGGCTCTGCAGTGGTATCGCGAGGGCGGTCAGCCTGTCCCGGGTGCCCAGACGAGCAGACTGGAGTTCGCCGCCGTGTCCGCTTCGGATGCGGGTTCCTATTTTCTGCGGGCGTCCAATGGGGTGGGAACGGTGGATTCTGCGGCGGTGCTCTTAGAAGTCTGGGTGCCTCCCTTTGAGACGATCCGTCCGCTGCCGCAAGTCGTGGCCGTGGGCTCACCCGCCGAGTTTCAGGTCTTCGCAGGGGGCACACTGCCCATTTCCTATCAATGGCTGCGCGAGGGTGCCGGGCCGCTGGCGAACGAAACGAACCATATCCTGCGCTTCGAAACAACGAGCCTCGAGATGGCGGGCAGGTATAGCGTGGTTCTATCCAATGTGGCAGGCGTGTTCGTTAGCGATCCCGTCACGCTCCGCGTTTTGGAGCGGCCGGTGATACTTCGCTCTCCGGTGAGCGCGACCGTGGCGACCGGAGCGGTGGTACGATTGGACGTGGAAGTTGCCGGATCAGCACCGTTTTCGTTCCAGTGGTATGCCGAGGGGGGTATCCCGATCCCTGGGGCGACTGAGCAGGTCCTGATTCTGCCCTCGGCGCAGCTGAGCGACTCAGGCAGGTTTTTTGTCGAAGTGGCCAATGAGGTTGGGGTAGTCAGCAGTGCGGCAGCAACCCTGGTGGTGCTCGAACCTCCATATCTGCTGAGCGAACCCATTGATCAAACCGTTGCCTCCGGAACGACGGTGGAGTTGAGAGCTGAAATTGGAGGTGCACCCGATCGGCAGCTTCAGTGGTATCTATCGGCTACCAACCCCGTCCCGGGCGCCGTGACGAATCCTCTCGTGTTCCCGGCGGTCTCGGTGGCGGATTCGGGAATTTATCATCTGACAGTGACCAATGAAGTTGGAGGGACTGTCAGCCGACCCGTCACGTTGACTGTCTTGGATCCTCCACTCATCGATGTCGTTCCCAAGTCTCTGGCAGTGGAGCAGGGCAAGGAGGCTGTCTTTGAGGTGGGAGCCCGAGGGAGTGATCTGCGGTATCAATGGTTCAAGGACGGTGCCATCCCGATTCTGGGAGCTACGAACCGCGTCCTGGTGATCGCCCGATCCAGCCTCGCCGACGCGGCGAACTACTCGGTGGTCGTTTCCAACCTGGTGGGGGTTGCGGCGTCCACATCCGCTGCGTTGCGCGTCCTGGTCCCGGCGCAGATTCTCTCCTTCTCCTACGATGGAAACCTGGCGGCCATCTCCTTTTACTCCCACAAGAATCTGCGCTACACTCTGGAAAACAATGACCAGCTGGTGGGCGTCCCTTGGCGAATTAGTTCGGGCTCGCTGCTCAGAAAAGGAACCGACGGTGTGATCACGCTCTACGATGTGCCGGGCGAGGCCGCGAGCTATCGGTTTTATCGAATCTTGGTGGAATGAGCGAGTTTGCCGAACCGCTCAGGGTACTTCGCCGACAGTGATGACCAACGCTCCTGGAGCGCCTTGGGCGAGAGCGGCCGCCGGGACCCGTTGGGCGCCAGCTCATGTGCGGACATGAGCTCGGCCATGTGGATCACATCCTCGATGGGCATCTGGATGGGCTGTAGCTGGAAAATCGCGGCGGTGCCGTCGCTGCTGGCCGTTGCGACGCGGGTAGAGGTCGGGTCGAAGCCGACCCAGTTGACTCGTTGCTGATGCCACAGAGGCGGCGTGATGGGTTCTCCCGTTGTCGCTTCCCAGATGCGAGCGCTCGCATCGCCGCTGGCGGTTCCCACCAAAATGGAGTCGGGGCTGTAACAGACCTTTCGGATATCGCTGAGATGCTGAAGGGGTAATCCCTGACGTTCCCCGGTTCCAAGATGCCACAGGTAGCCGAAGGTGTCCTCGCCCACCGCGGCGAGTTGCTCGCCGTTTGGAGAAAGGGCCACACTCCAGACGCCGTCGCGCAGGAGGAACGGTCCTGCCAGCAGTTTGCCGGTGGATACCTCCCAGACCAAGGCTCCCCGAGCATGGATGGTCGCATCCCAGCTTCCCGAAATAATGCGAGTCCCATCCTGACTGAAATGCGCCTCGGAGACTCGGCCTATGTGTTTCAGCGGGCCGCCGATCGAGGCTCCAGATTCGCTGCTCCAAAGCCGGACGACCCCATCGTCCCCCGCAGTCAAAACTCGTTTACCTGACGGATCGAACTCTCCATAAACCACCATCCGATCGTGGGCCAACGAGGGCCCGGCCACCCATCCAGTGGACCGCTCCCCGGCGTTAAGGAGGTTGGTGAGCGTAGGCCGATGCCAGAGTTGAGCACTGGCACTCCGAGTCACGCTCAGCAGGCGATCTCCTGAGGCATCAAAACGGACTTGCTTGATGGGATGTGCGTGAGGCAGAGCAGGAGCCAGTTCGGTCCCTGAGGTCCAGTCCCACCGGCGCAGCATTCCATCCAGAGAGCCGCTGACGAGTTCCCGCCCGTTCGGACTGAAGGTAGCCGCTTGAACTTCATGAGAATGCTGAAGCGGGCCGCTAATAGACCGTCCGTCCTCGGCGTCCCATACCTGCACCACCGTTCCGCCGACGGTGAGCAAGTGTCGACCCTCCAAGCTCCATTCGGCCGAAGTGACGGCGCCGGGATGCTTCAGTCGGAGGCCCACTTCAGCAGGAGGGCGCCAATTCCACAGACGGACCGTTCCATCAGCGCAAATCGTTAGCAGGCTGCGTCCATCTGGCGCGAAGACGGTGCCCAGTACGAACAGGCCGTGAGGAATGGGCGGACTGGCATGACGCGCCGTCCGAGCGTCCCAGAGAATGGTATTACCGTCGAAACCGGAGGTAGCCAGGAAGCCTTCATCGGGGGAGAAGGATATCGAGACCACTCCGTTATGAGGCGGGAAGGGGAGCGTCTCGGGGCGACCCGTAGCCACATCCAGAAGTCGGGCATTTCCGGCTGAGCCCCAACCCATGACGCGATCACCGGAGGCCGTGAAGATGAAGTCAGGGTTGGCGAGTATCAGTTCCTGCGAGGTCCATGCTTTGGATCCAGTTTCGACGTTCCAACAGTGGAGGCGACTGTCGGCCATGAACGCCACGACCCAACGCCCGCTCGGGTCAGCCTTGATGCTGATCGGCCGCTCCGGCAATCGAAGTTCCTTGAGCAGCACACCCGCGCCCGCGTCCCACACTCGGTAGCGGAGCCCATCCACAGTGGTGAGCAAACGGGTATCGCCTGAGAAGAAGGAGGCTCGGTGAGGACGTCCGCCGAGGGCGAGTTCTGAGCCCACCGTCTCCCAAGTCCCAATTTTGACAATTTTGATCCCCCGGGCGTTTCCCAGGGCGGCGATGCTTTTCGCGCGGCCCAAGGACAGCACCTGAAGCGTTCGCAGCTCAGGGGGATCCAGCCGTTCGCCGGACGCTACCGAGTAACAAGCCCAGCGGGACTGACTGTGCTGAGTGAGGATGAACCGTTGATCATCCGAGAGAAACAGGCGGGAGACCGAAGCGGGGGTCGTTATCGGGCTCCTCAGGTCTTCTCCGGTGCCACACAGTTTGAAGTAGACTTTCCCATCCGCGCATCCTAAGGCAGCGAAAGAGCCGTCGCGCGAGATCGCGGCCACATTGGCGGCCTCGGGCAGCGACCAGAATTGTCGAAGAGTGGGCAGCCGGTCGAGCAGGGCTTGGAAGCGAATGCGATGGCCAGTCTCGCGGGTGCCTCCATCCTGATCATGGCGAAGTCCCTCCGCCAGCCAGAGAAGCGCGTTTCCCATGTCCAAGTCGTCGGACCGGCGATTGCCCGCGGCGACATTCAATCGGACCGTCTGTTGACGCCGCTGTTCAGACTGGGCCTGGATGCGCTCATTGGCGGTTCGAAGCCTCGCCTGTGACACGACCAGCGTGGAGATAAAGGCCACGACGGAAAGCGAGGAGAAGGCCATGAGGGCGGCTTGAGCTGGATTCCGTCGGACCCATTTTCCGACGCGCTCCACCCAGGCTGCCGGCCGGGCGAGAATGGGCTCACCTCGCTCCCAGCGCTCCAAGTCTTCTGCGACCGCCAACGCCGAGCCATAGCGGCAGTTCGCCTCTTTCGCCAAGCACTTGAGGCAGATCGTCTCAAGATCGCGATCGACACTGGGCAGGCGCGGGGGGGCGTCCTCGGCAATGCTGCGTATCAATTGGGCGGTGGTCGCACCCCGAAAGGGAGGCGCTCCCGCCAGAAGTTCGTAAAGGATGGTTCCTATCCCCCAGATGTCCGTGGCGATGGTGACCTGGTCCGGTCGTCCGGCGGTCTGTTCGGGGGACATATACGCCGGAGTCCCCAATACCGAACCGGTGGCGGTGATTGAAGCGTCCTGGTCGAGCAGCCGCGCCAACCCGAAATCGGTGACCATGGGCACCTCGGCGGAGTCCATGAGGATGTTGGCGGGCTTGAGATCTCGATGCAACACACCACGCTCGTGGGCATGGTGAACGGCGCGCGCTACCTGGGCGACGATGCGCACAGCCCTTTGGGCGTTAAGCTGACCTGGCTGGCGTTCACCCTGAATCAACTCCGCCAAGGATCCGCCCTCACAGAACTTCATCGCGAGGAAGGGCTGCCCGTTCTCTTCCCCCACTTCGTAGACGGGAGTGATATTGGGATGGTCCAGCTTGGCCGCGGCCTCGGCTTCCAAACGAAACCGTTGACGGGTCGGCGGATGGTGAAGATGCCCCAGGCCCACCAGCTTCAGGGCGGTAATTCGATTCAGCGTTCGATGTCGCGCCCGATAGACGATCCCCATGCCTCCCCGAGCCACGAGTTCAAGCTCCTCGTAGTCGCCAAAGGTTTGTGGAGCATCGGCCGCTAGATCCGATGGGTCCAGGGATGGCGATCCAGGAGGGGCAAAGAAGGCGTTGAGCAGGCATCGGGAACACATAACTCCGGCGTCCTGCCCCGGGTTCGCGGTCCCGCAGCGCGGACATCTCACTGAGTTGATGGAGGATCCGGACATGTCAGCCGACGGGCGGTAAGATCTCTCCCGAGAGCGGTCTGCGCAATCAGAAATGGGAGAACGAGTCGGTAGGGGCGATTCGAAGTGAGCGAAATTCAGGCTGCACTTCTTCAAAGATGCGTTAGATTGTCTCGTCATGGTGCACACTGACCTACACTCACGACGCAGATTTGTACGGCGTTTTGCCCTGGGGATGGCGGCGTCATCCCTCTTGGGAAAATCCTGGAAGAGCCCCTTCCTGTTGGAGGTCGCAGCGGACGAACCGTTGCCGGCTGCACAGCTGAGAATCTCCTTGAACGACTTCCCGGTTCTTCGGAACGAGCTAGGTTCCATGCGGCTGAGCGTGAACCAGATTGGAAGTGATCATTATCCGGATGGGCACCACTATCCGGTGGCGATCAATCATGTTGGCGGGGGACGGTATTACGCGATGAGCACGGCCTGCGCTCATGCCCAGTGCGTCGTGGATGCCTATGATCCGTTTGAGCAAGGGATGCTCTGCCCTTGTCATGACTCCCTATACGCCATTGATGGCAGCGTCATTCGGGGTCCGTCCACTCGGAACTTGAAACAGTATGCGATCAGCTATGATGGTCAGGATCAGCTGACCATCACAGTGCCGGGCTTGGAGTATCAGGTGACACCGACATTGCTCAAAACTCCGGCGGGCTCGCGGATGGCGCTGGGTTTTCCGACCTGGCCCAACGTGAGCTATGAGATCCGGTTCCGATCGAACCTTCGCGACCCTGGAGTTGTAGTTCCTTTCGCGACGACCTTGGAGGGCGATTTGGATCAAACGGTCTGGTTGGGCGACGATCAACCCGCCACCGTTTATGTCGACGCGGTTGGCGAACGCGGGTTCCTGGAGGTCAGCATGATCCTGCTCGATTTGGGCTGAGTCGTTCCCGTTGGGAGCGGTAGCGTCACTTGTCCGTTGAAAGCCGGGGTTGAGCTGTCTATGGTCGCCTGATGTCCGTGCACACTGCTTCATCTTCCGCTCCCTCCCGCCGCTGGCCTTTGCATTCGAAAATTCTGCTCGGCCTGGCTTTGGGAGCGATTTCAGGCGTGGCACTCAACCTCAGCCTCGGGGGGGCACATCCCGGCCTACAAAAGGTGGTTACCCAGATTGCCGAGCCCTTGGGACAACTCTTTTTGCGGCTCCTTTTGATGACAGTGGTGCCGCTGGTGTTTTGCTCGCTGGTGGTTGGCGTAGCCGGGATCGGGGATTTTCGGAAACTGGGTCGAGTGGGCTTGAAGTCCTTCGGCTACTGCCTGTTGATCTCTGGCATTTCAGTGGCGCTTGGAATCACTCTCGTGAATGTCATTCAGCCGGGCCGACGCATCTCGGCAGCCACCGCTGCCCAACTCCAGGAGCGGTATGCGGCGGACGCAACCAAACGGGTTCAGGAGTCCGCACAGGCGAAGGCGGCGGAGCCGGCCCTGCTGCAGATTATCAAGACCATTGTTCCAGCGAATCCCGTGGCCGCCATTGCCACGGACACGCCGAACCTGCTGCATCTGATGTTTTTCGCGCTGTTGTTGGGGGCGGCGACCACGGTCCTGCCGGCTGAACGGGTTGCCCCGTTTTTGGAGGCACTTTCCGGACTGGGCGCGCTGTCCGCCAAGCTGATCGATTGGGTCATGCTGCTGGCGCCGTATGCGGTGGCCTGTCTCGTGTTTAGCAACCTAGCACGTTTTGGCCTAGACCTGCTCTCCGCCTTGATGTGGTACATCTTGACTGTTCTCTTGGGATTGGGATTGCACCTCTTTGGAGTCTACTCTCTCGCCCTCCGCTTTCTGTCGAAGATCTCCCCGTTCGAATTCTTTCGTCGCACGCGCACCATCATGCTGACGGCGTTTTCCACGTCGTCCTCGGTGGCCACCCTACCCACAACGCTACGGGTGACGGAGGAGAATCTGGGCGTGCCCAAGGATATCAACAGCTTTGTCCTCACGGTGGGAGCGACGGCAAACCAGAACGGGACGGCACTTTATGAGGGGGTTACGGTGCTGTTTCTGGCCCAGTTGGCGGGAATGGACCTAACGATCACCCAGCAACTCGGCGTGGCCGGGTTGGCGATTTTGGGAAGTGTCGGCACCGCCGGGCTGCCCTCGGCGTCCATCCCGTTCATCGTGGTGGTCGTGACCAGCCTCGGCATCAACCCCATGCTGGTGGCGATCATCCTGGGGGTCGATCGAGTCCTGGACATGTGTCGAACGGTGGTCAATGTGCTCGGCGATGTCACGGCGGCGACGTTTGTCGCGCGGTCGGAGGGATATCCGCTGCTCGGCTCGGGTGCGGAAACGTCGATCAGGAGGGAATAATCGTGCGCAAAAGAGACTAGCGCTCTGGAACGGCTATCGCGCAGCGACGGGGCGACGATTCACCTTATGGATCGCTGCCTGGTCCGTGCACTTGATCACCATCTCGTCGATGTTCACATGCGCGGGGCGGTTCGCCATCCAGAGCAGCGCTTCGGCGACATCCTCGGCGCTGAGGGGAGTCACCCCTTCATAAACCTTCCGGGCACGCTCCTGGTCACCCTTGAAGCGGACAAGGGAGAATTCGGTCTCGGCCATCCCCGGATCGAGGGTGCCCACCCGGACACCGGTGCCACACAGCTCCAGGCGGAGTGCTCGTGTGATCTGAAGCTCTCCCGCCTTGGCCGCGCAATAGGCAGCGCCACCTTCGTAGGCAACATGCCCGGCGATGGATCCGACATTCAGAATCATGCTCCCTGGATTGACGGTCAGCAAGGGCAGGGAGGCGCGCACCATGCGCAACACCCCGAGCACATTCGTCTGCATCATCCCCTCCCAATCCTCATCCTTGGCCTGAGCAACCGTGTCCAAGCCCAACGCTCCGCCCGCGTTGTTGATGAGCACATCAAGTTGGGCGGTTTGAGAACGGCACCACTGGACAAACGTGTTAACGCTGTCGGTTTGGGAGACATCGAGCGGGTGAACAACAGCCAGCGGCGCCCCAGCTCGTGAAGCCTCGGCGGCTACCTCCTTCAGCTTGTCGACGCGGCGGGCACCCAGAAGCAGGCGTGCGCCGGCGGCTCCGAAGAGTCGTGCGGCGGCGGCTCCGAAACCACTGGAGGCACCGGTGATGACTACCCATTTATTTTGAAGCGAGGAAGCAGGCATGGATGGATTATTCCGGGTCGTGACGCGGGGTTAGCGGCTGGCTGTTTTCCTGGACTGACCCTGGGCGAGTTCCGCCTTGGTCTGGGCTTGAAGATCATCGAGCTCAGGCTGCAGCTCTTTTTTCTTGGCTGAAGTCATCCGGTCAATGAACAGGAGTCCGTGCAAATGATCGGTCTCGTGCTGAACCGCGCGTCCCAGCAGTCCGCCTGCGCGAAAACGGATCGTCTGTCCCTCCTCGTCCATGGCGACCACGTCGACTACGCCCGGACGGGTGATGTCGGCAAAAATCTCTGGGAAACTTAAGCAGCCCTCCCCACCGGTGGCAGGTTCACCGACTGGCGTGATCTCAGGATTGAGGAGCACCAACGGCATGTAGTCCGCCGGGTTTACCGTTTGTCCGCCCACCTCCATGGTGGACGGCCGGTCCTTGCTCGCCCCGCGCACATCGATGACCGTCAACTGGACGGCGTGGCCGACCTGTTGTGCGGCCAGGCCGACGCCCTCGGCGTCGTACATCGTCGCCATCATGTCATCGATGAGCTGTTCGATGTCAGGGGTTATTTTCTCGATCCGTGCTCCTTTCTGGCGGAGCACCGGATGGCCGTATTTCACGATGGGCAGTATCATTTCGTTTCCGGCCAGTATCTCAGGAGGCTGACCAAATCGTCAATGGCTGGGCTGCGAGCTTCTTTGACGTAAAAGCCGCTGGTGCTGACGCCGGCGAGCAGGCAGTAGGTGTTTTCCAGACCGAGTAGCTTGCCGAGACAGAAACCGGCATTGAAATGGTCGCCGGCCCCGGTCGTGATCTTCGGCTGCGGGATAAACGGGCCTTCGGCGGTGGAAAGGACACCCTGGCTGACGGCCACCGCATAGGTGACCGGATGAACGACGAGCGTGCCGATGTTGAGCCGCTTTTGGATTTCGCAGGCCATGCTGCAGAGGGCGTCGCGGCTTTCGTGGGCTGGGGCCAACCCGAGCACCTCTCCGATTTCGTAGGCTTCCTTCTCGTTGAGGCCCAGGATTACCTCGAAGTAGCGCTCGAAGCGGCCGATGAGTTCCAGCGCTCGCTGGATGTCCTCAGGAGTTCGCTTCTGCGGGTCGGCTAGGTCGAAGAAGATTTTTCGTCGGGGCGGAGCCAGCTGAGAGCAGACCTCATCGAGGAGGCTGCACCAGACATCGCTCATGTAGGGGATCATGGTCCAGTTGACCAAGCCGACCAGATCGCAGCTCGAGAACCGTTGGATGAAGCGGTCTCGGCCGAATCGCAGCTGGAGATTCGTCCAGTTGATCTCCTTGAGCTGGTCGAGCTTGCCTAGGATCACCTTCCCGTCGTGGAACTCCAGGGCGTCACTATGTCCCGGTTCGGCAATGCTGTAGACCTCGGCGCGGTGGGCGAACTCGTTGAACACGGGGTTGAGGTTCGGGTAGCCAAGGGCGCCGAGGTAAGTCACCTTGATGCCCAGCTGAGCCAGCGCGTTCGCCATGATGGGCCCATTGCCGCCGATCTTGGTGCGCTCGACCACCAGTTCGATGTTGGTGCTTTTCCCCGAGGCGGAGGAGATGCGGCGCCCCAGGTCGCTGATTTGAGTCATGGCCTGGTAGTGCTCAGCATCCTGACGCTGGTCCACGACCCTGATGATTTGATCAACGAAGCCGTCGAGTCCGATGAAAGCGGAGCTTCGGCTGGCGCGGCTCACCGAACCCTGGAGCAGGGCGGCGCACTGTTCACGGATTTCTGAAGGTTGGAGCATAGGTTGGAGGAGGGTCAGTCCATCTGCACGCCCAGTAAGTCGAGAACGCGCTGCAGGTCGCTATCGGAAAAAAATCGGATATCGAGCGATCCTTTGCCCTTTTGGTAGCGCAGGTGGACCTTGGTTCCCAGTTTCTCACGGAGGCGGGTTTCGAGGGCCGCGATATTGGCATCGACCGGAGGGCGAACCTCCCCGGGATGGGGCAGCGGCGCGGAGGCCGGTTTTTGCAACGCGCTCACCAGCTCCTCAGTTTGGCGGACGTTCAGGCTGCGATGGAGGATTTGCGTGGCTGCCTTCTCCTGAAGTTCCACGGAGGGGAGGCCCAGGATGACCTTGGCATGCCCGGTGGACAACCGGCCGGCGCTGAGATGCTCCAGCAGGGATGGCGGGAGTTTCAGCAGCCGCAACGCATTGGCGACCGCAGCGCGGCTTTTGCCCACTCGGGCAGCGGCATCCTCCTGTCGGAGGGCGAACTTTTCGATGAGCTCGGCATAGCCGCGCGCCTCTTCCACGGGGTTGAGATCCTCGCGCTGGAGGTTTTCAATCAGGGCGAGTTCGAGAACATGGCGATCATCGGCCTCGCGAACGATCACGGGCAGAGCCGTCAGCTGGGCCGCCTGGGCGGCGCGCCAGCGACGTTCGCCGGCGATGATCTCAAATCCATCGCCCAGCTTTCGAACAATGAGCGGCTGAATCACTCCCTGCGTGCGGATGGATTCCGTCAACTCCTGCAGCGCCTCGGCAGGAAAATCCTTCCGGGGCTGGAATGGGCACGGTCGGATCCGTTGAATATCCACCCGAAGAACCTGGTCGGAGGAGGAGGGTAGAGACGCGGGGTTGGCGATCCCTGGAGGGGGATCGTTTCGTGGCGGAGCTGAAACTCCGCCCAATAGTGCACTCAAACCTCTGCCGAGGGCTGGCTTTGCCATGGAAAGAGCTTGGGGGATGATGTCCGCTTCTGTCAAACGGACTCGATGCGGGTTTTTAACGATTTTCAGGCACGATTTTGTTCGGGTGAGTGGCTTGATGATGGGCGAAGAACCAGCGGGCTATCAACCAGGGCTCAGCAAGCTCAACGGGGCAAGAAACCTGCTCGACAGCGGTGAACGGGCTGAGTCATGTTAATACTGGTTCTCGATGGCCACCACGACCCGAGAACACTATGCCAAGACTGAAACTACAGAGGGCTGAAGAGGAACCGGGCTACGAGTTGCCGCCAAACGGCCGTGCTCGCTCCGGTCCTCTGGAGGGGATCGTGAGGCAGGCCCTGGAAAAACCCACCAGCGGCAGCTAACCTTGACCCACAAGAGCTCCAGAATTAAGGACTTGGTGAGCGGGCTGCAGGGGGGGGCTTTGGACTCCCGATACCTGGGGTACTTCGTTTGCCTGAATCGCGGGGAGTTCTACCTCGCTCACGAGGTGCTGGAAGATCTGTGGTTGGAGTCACGCGGGGCTCCCGAGTCTGACTTTTACAAGGCGCTCATCCAATTTACCGGCGCTTTTGTTCATCTCCAAAAGAACCGTTTAGGCCCGGCGGCCGCCCTCTTCCGTCTTTCCAAAGGTTACCTATCGCGGTTCCCGCCCATCTACCACCACCTGGATGTGGCCGAATTGATTCGGCTGGCGGATGTTTGGCTGGGATTGCTGATCCAAGGGGGGGACCAGATAAATCCTTTGGCTACCCACCCCCCTCCGCACCTGTATCCCCGCGACATGGAGATTGCTTCCTCGGGAACATCCCGATAAACCGTGCGGCATGTGGCTCGTCGACAAAGCGACCTTCATTCTGCAACACGGGGGACCTAGCGGTTTCTTCGGATGGCTGATGCTGCTGGTGGGAGCCGGTTTCTGGCTGTGGATGTTCGTCGACTCGATTCGACGCGAGGAATATTTCTGGGCCGCCTTCATCTTCTTCTTTTTCCTGAGCGCGTGGTTCTATTACTTCTTTGTTTTCCGTGCGGCCAGCCCCACGAGCGTTCGAGGGTTTGAGTTGCCGGGGGCGAATCAGCGACGACGGATTAAGGAGCTGCAGGCGCAAATCCATCACCTGGACAAGGCCCACCATCATTCGCAGCTGGGGGACGTCTATTTCCAAATGGGTAAGCTGGCGTTGGCGGAAGCGAGCTACCGCAGTGCTCTCGAGCGGGACCCTGACGACCTGGATACCCGATCGCACCTGGGGCAGTGTTTGGCCCTGAGTGGCAAGCCGGCCGAGGCCCGTCCATGGCTGGAGGGGGTTTGCCGGCAGGATCCGAATCACGAGTATGGCTACACCCAAATGGCCTACGCGGAGACCCTCTCAGCCTTAGGGGATCGGGAGGGAGCCATTGCGGTATGGAATCGCGTGAACGAGCAGCACGCCTACGTTCGGGCCCGGGTTCAGCTGGCTGAACTTCTGTTGGAGCGCGGGGAAAAGGCTCGGGCTCGAACCCTCCTGGAGGAAGTCACGGCCGAGGACGCGCATACGCCGGCCTTTCAGCGCAAGCGCGACAAGGTTTGGGTGCGGCGGGCGAAGAGCCTGATTCGCCAGGCGAGTTAAACGTGCGCCATTGACGGCGATCCTGGCTTCGGGCCCGGCTTGGCTATTTGTCGACGGGGCGTTCCTTTTTACCGAACAGCGACCGGAACATGCCTTGGGATTCCAGATCTTCCCGACGCACCTTGAGCTGGCCCAGCACGGCCTGCCAGTTGATGAACATTTTGTGCCACTGGTTTTCCAGGGTCTTCAGGTTCGCTTCGTTGAGCTCGCTCAGATAGCGAATCGAAGGCGCGGCGGCGATGAGCGTGTGCGCTTCCTCGCGCGTGATGGGCAGGTTTTCCAGCTGGGCGAGAATCAGCTCAAACTCCTGGGTCAAGACGCACTTGATCTCGAGAAACTGAGTCTCGTCTTCCTGCCCGAACTTCTTGCTGCGCGCCAGGCTCATGTAATCGTTGAATTGTTTCCAGCACTCTAGGTGGTGCTCCATGCGCGCCAGGGTCTGGTCCAAGGTCTTTCGGTTCATAGGATCGCTAAGTGTGGGGCTCTCAGTAACTCGATTCTTCCAGGGTTTGCGGCGTCACAAACACGACCGCGCTCCCGCGCATCTCGCGGGCGGTAATCTTCAGGGTTGAGTAGTGGACATGGATCTCGGTGAGCGGGATCCGCGCCTTCTTGGCATTGGCGAAGGTGTGCATGACGCAACGGCCGATCTCCTTGATGCGAGCTTGAGGAAAACTCTGGGGCAGGGTGGAACTCACAATGCCTCCGCTGGGGTCCATGGTAAAGGTCCCGGAGGGCAGTCGCCCCAGATTCTCCTCGTCTCCGACGCCACCGAGAAAGGGAATAAAGCTTAAGAAGCCCATTTGTTGACTATGGTGCGAAGGACATCACGTACTTCGGTTAAAGTGCTCGTGCCGCGGAACCCAATGCAGACATCCCGTTCGCCCAGGGCTGAAATGGCCAACTTCTGATCGGGGCTGACAGTCAGGATTTTACGAACTTCGCCAGCTTTAAGATTTTCTCCGAGCGCCCGAAACTCATGCATGGTGTGGTGCATCCACTCGCTCATGGGCCGGGGATCGTGCACTCCCCAATGATCTTCCGGAGTTCCCGATGCTGCTTTCTGCACGAGCGCGCATTCCACTCCGACATAGTTGGAAAGATCGGAGAGCTGGGGAGGATGATCTCCCGGAGCTGCCCCGTTGGGATCCGCCGCCGATTGCGACGCGGCTTCGTCGAATGCTTGCGCGCTGTTGAGCAGGAGGCCTTGAATCGAGGTAAAGATGGTCCGGTTTCGTTCGGCGTCCCCAGGCAGGGATTCAAAAGTGCCCTCGGCCCACGAAAGAATGCGCTGAACTGCCGCCTCACCCTGCAAGCCCTGCGTCTCCGCATCAATGATCTCACCACGCAGCAGCCAGATTCGTCCCTCGACGATTCCGTGGTTGATGCGCAGAACCGACGTGCTCTGCGCCAGACACTCCAGCTGGATGATGTCCGCCAGACTCTTGTTCTGGACACCGCGAAAACCGATTTGGGCATCCCGGCGCATCAGCGCTTCCATCGCCTCCAAAAAGAGGCCGGTCTCGTGGTCCGTTTCTGGTTTGAGCCAGTATTGATCCACCCCGAGAGCGTAGGCGCGTGCCCGAAACTGCTCGTCATGGAGACTGGTCAGCACGACCAGCCTGGTTTGGGGAAATTTGCGTCGGACGATGGAGATGACCTGCAATCCGTCCATCCGGGGCAGGTTGAGATCCACGATCATCAAGCCCACCTGCTCCGATTCGAGCAGCGAGAGCGCCCGATGGCCCGAGGTGGCGGTGAGCACTCCGGCTGATGTGGTCACGTGCTGAGCCAGCAGTCTTTCGTAAAGACCGACAAACTCCTCGTCGTCGTCGAGAATTAAAACTTTGGTTTGACCTGCCATGGGCAGTGATTCCTCTGTACCAATTGGTCTATCGACACACCTCCCTCACACTTTAGGTGTTCCTGGACATTTCCATTTCCCCGGCAATAGGTATTCTAGAAATGCTCAGCTGCCGTTGCACTTTGGCCTACGCCTTGCTAGCCCCAGGGCGAGGCATGTTCGGATTTGTAAAAAAACTACTCGGACGGAAAGACGACGGGAACGAGGCAGGAGGGGCCAAGCCCTCCGCGTCCCCTAAACCATCAGCCCCGGCGGTGCCCGTTTCGGCCCGTTCCGGCGCTCCGGCGACCGGAACAGCCGCTGGTACTGCTCAACCCTCGTCCACAGCCAGGCCGAATGGCGCCGGGTCGATGGGCAGCGGCACTGTGCAAGTGAGCTTGCTCGGAATCGTTTCGTTGCTGCCGACGGAGCTGAAGCCGGTGCGCGCTGTCGGCGATGTTGCCGGTGTCCAACTTTCTTTCCCGGAACGTCCCATTCTGGAGCAACTGCCACAGGGCTGCGTGCGTGTCCCTTTCAGCGAAATACGGAAACTGGCGCCAGAAGGCTTCTTTTCCGCAGGCAGCGAGCACGATCAGAAGCTGGTGGAGTTGCCGCTCCAGGAATTGTTGCCGCAACTGCACTCCCGTTCCTTCGGCCGCCGGTCCTCTCAAAAGACCACGCATGTACCGGATGAGGTCACGAGCCTTTTCTCCGCCCGAGGCAACGTGGTGGCTCCTGGTCCGAAATCCCCTCAGAGTGGGCAGAGTCCGTCTTCGTCCACTGGTGGGACATCCCACATCAATCGTCCCAGCGCGCCCGCTGCAGCGGTGAAGGCACCTGCCCCCGTCGCCGCCCCGGCCTCGCCCTCATCGACCGCGGCCCAGACCAAGCCTAAAGCCCCCATTGGCTTCAACGGCACTCCGCCTCCCACAACCCAAACAGCATCGGCAAAACCTGCAGCTGCGGCAAATCCTGCTGTCGGGATGCCCCCTCAGGCCTCGGCCGGGACGCCGGCAGCGCCCGCGAATGCTGCTGGTGCCGACGCCGCCGCTGCGGAGGCTGCCCCTCCGGTCTCGAAGCCTATCGCGGCGCCCAACCTCATGGCCGCCATGAGCGGGGCCAAAGCCGGCGCGTCCGCCGCGGCTCAGAAAAGTCAACCAGCCGCCGCCCCATCCCCAGTTTCCAACTCGGCCGGATCAGAGCTCGTGAGCTTTAATCTAGGTCAGCTCTCAGGAGGCTGGCCCGAGACGGTTCGCAGCGAGATCACCCAATGGCGCCTGGACAATGCTGCGGTTGCCATTCCAGCCGAAGAGATTGCCTCGGCTCTGAAACAAGGGCGGGTTAAGTACACCTGGGCTGAGTTGCTCGCCCGGGTCGGAGACGCGGCCGGCAAACAGTCGACGGTGCCCTCCGTCGAAGTCGAGCTGCCATTGCCCATCGTAGCACCTGCCTTCCTGTCACGTCCCCGCAACAAGGCGACCACACAGGCCACTGCCCGCGGAGCTAACGCCCAGGACATTCCGGATCTATTTCATGCGGGCAAGACGGCCGCCTCCGAAACGGCCCCGGCCGCGACCGAAGCAGCCCCCGCCGTGCCCAAGACTCCGGCTTTGCCCGGAACGTCTCTGCTCCAGGCTGCGCCGGCTCGTTCCGCCAGTGCCGCCACTCCGGCTCCCACCGCTGCGGCGGCAGCGACTCCCGCTCCCGCGGCGACCGCGCCTGCCGCCGCTCCCAGCGGCCAAGTGATGGGTGTTCCGGTGGCCATGATCGATGAGTCCTGGCCTGATACCCTCAAGACGGAGATATCCCGATGCCAGCTCCCGGGCATCAAGCTGGAGATGCCGATCGAAGAACTCGATCGATCCTTGAAGCTCGGGAAGATCGAGTACACCTGGCGTCAATTGCGCAGTTGGGTGCGACCACCGCTGCCGGGGGAGGTGGGAGCCGACCATGCCGATCGATTGCTGACCCTGCCACTCAAGGTGGTAGCCCCGTTGTTCCTGAGTCAGGTCAAGGGCGGCCAGTCGCGTCGCAAGGTGGAGGCGAACTCAGACATCCCCGATCTCTTCAGCGGAGGTCCGGGAGGTCAGCCTGCCCCTGCGGCCAAAGGCAGCGATGCAACCGCGGCGGCACCGTCGACCACCCCGATCAAGCCGGTGGAGATCAATTCGGCAACCGGGGAGGTAGCCGGTGCCACGACCTTCTCGACCACTCAATTCTTCCGGAAGCCCCCGGCCGACCTGGGAGAGCTGTTCGGCCAGCCGGGAAAACGCAACTGGACCCCGAACGACATCGTCCAAAACACCTGCCGGATCCGCGGTGTCTCTGGAGCCGTGATCGCCATGCAAGACGGGCTCCTAGTGTCGGGGCAGGTAGCCTCTCCCTGGAAGTCCGAAGCGACCGCCGCCTTCCTCCCTCAAATCTACTCCCGCCTCAGCCAGTATCTGAAGGAGTTGGGCGTAGGCGACATGAGCAGCGTGACGCTCAATACGGTTAACGGAACCCTGTTCGTCTTTAACGCCGGTATTATCTATTTTGCGGTAATCAGCAAACCCGATGAGTCTGTGCCTCTCGCGCCCATCAAACTGATCGTCAGCGAGCTCAGCCGCCACACCAAGTAAGCAACGCCCACTCCCTCCTTCCTCTATGGCAATTATTAATCAAGCCACCAAAGAGCTTCAGGTAAAGATCGTGTACTACGGTCCGGCTCTGGGCGGCAAGACGACCAACCTTGTGCAAGTTCACGGTAACGTCCAAACCGCGCAAGGCAGCAAAGGCAAGCTGGTGTCGCTGGCCACCAGCTCAGACCGCACCCTCTTCTTCGACTTTTTGCCCATCGAGGCGGTGGCGATCAAAGGGTACAAAACCAAGTTTCAGCTCTACACCGTGCCGGGGCAGGTGATCTACAACACCACGCGTCAGCTGGTTTTGCGCGGGGTGGATGGGATCGTCTTTGTGGCGGATTCCCAGTATGAAAAGATGCAGGACAATGTGCAGAGCTTCGCGAATTTGGAGGAGAACCTCCGCTCGTTGAACCTGAACATCGCCGACATCCCTTACGTGTTGCAGTACAACAAGAGGGATCTGCCCAATTCGGCCCCGATGGACTACCTGGAGTATCTTCTCAACAACCGCGAGGTGCAGGTGCCCTCGTTCCCGGCCTCGGCCAGCAAGTGCGAGGGAGTTTTTGAGACGCTCAACATGATCACTCGCATGCTGCTCCACAAGTTCATCAACGAGAGCCAACGCAAAGCCGCATAAACCTCCTATGCCCACGCTGCCGCAACTATACGAAGAGGATATATCGGTTCTCGAACGCGCTCTCGACCAGCTCATTCGAAGCACCGAGTCCTCGACCGCCCTCGTCATAGATAAAGGGGGGTTCCTCATCTCTCAGCGGGGTGACACCGCATCGGTCGATACCGTCAGCCTGGCGGCGCTCGCCGCCGGTTCTTTCGCCGCTACTCAAACGATTGCGAGTATTGTCAACGAGCCCAACTTTAGCAGCATGTACCAGCAGGGCGAGTTATTCAGCTTGCTCGTCTCGAACATCGATGAGTATTGCCTGCTCGCCGTCGTGTTTCGCGCCGGCCTCAGCGTCGGGGCGGTGAAATACTACGCGGCGAGCACCACCAAACAGATTGCTGCTCAGCTGGTAGAAGCCACCAAGCGAACGCCCTTGGGTGGATTGGATCTCTCCATGTTGAACATGGCCGACACCTCGTCCGTGTTCCAACGACGTACCGGCTAAAAGGGCCCACCGTTTTCTATCGCAAATCGCCCGGGTTCGTTGATTCTTCCGCCTACTCATGACGAGTAGTGGGACAACAGAACCTGAGCGCTTCCCGCCAGGGCTGCAGAATGCCTTCTGGTTTGGGACCTTCAATGCGTTCTCTTTTCAGATCGTGCTCAGCAGCCCCATGTTCCTGTACGCGCGCCACCTGGACGCTGGCGCCACGGTGCTGGGCTTGATCGCGGGCATGATGCCGCTCCTAGTGATCCTGCAGATCTTCGCGGCCCCCTATGTCGCCCGAGTCGGCTACAAGCGTTTCGTCTACGGGGGGTGGAGCATCCGGGTCATGTTCATCGGCCTGATGGCGCTCCTGCCGCTGGTCGGTGGCTTTCTCGACAGCGCCACCCGGCTGGCCTTGCTCCTGGCGGCCCTGTTCGGATTCAACTTCTCCCGCGGAATCTCGAGTTGTGGGTGGCTTCCTTGGATCACCTCCCTGGTGCCCTCCAGCATTCGTGGAAGGTATCTGGCGATCGATGCCGCGTTCGTGAACCTCGCCAGCCTGCTCGTATTCATCCTCGCCGCCTTTACCCTCGGCTCCAACCCACCCGAATGGCGATTCGCGGTGCTGTTCGGTTTTAGCGCCCTGATGGGCGCGATCAGCCTGAGCTTTCTAAAACGAATTCCTGATGTCGAGCCGCCGCCCGAGGAGAAAACTTCCCGTCAACCGGTGCCGTGGGGCGCGATTGTGGAGTTCATCCCCTTTCAGCGTCTTCTCTGGTTTGCGGTCGCGTGGGCTTTTGCCTACGGGGGAGTGACGGTGTTCATTGTGGCTTTTCTCAAGCACCTGGGAGCGTTTACGGAACAGCAGATCATGCTCATCACCGCCACTACGTTCATTGGAGCACTCAGCAGCCTGGGCATGCTGGGTGAGCGACTGGACCGACTGGGCAGCAAACCCGTGTTGATGGTGGCGCAGCTGCTTGGGCTTTTGATGCTGGTGGGATGGACCTTGGTTGCGGGTGCGGTGATCAAACCCGGCGTGATATTCGTCTCCCTTCTCACCATGGTGGCGGGCCTGAGCGGTGCCGTTGTGCAGATGGCCAACACACGTCTGGTCATGGCGATCGCGCCCAAGATGGGCAGGAGTCACTTTTTTGCTCTCTTCTCGGTGGTGAGCAATGTGAGCCTCGGCATCGCGCCGCTGTTCTGGGGGCTTTTGATCGATCTCAACCGTCAAACTCAGGTCCGGGCTGCGGGTTTGGAATGGAACCGTTTTACGCTCTTCTTTGCGGCGGCCGCAGGGGTTATGGGCGTCGCCATACTCGTCTGTCGACGTCTTCAGGAACCGCAGGCCTCCGGCATGGAGACCTTGCTGAAGGAGGTGCTGATCGACTCACCTCAGCGGCTGGTCCTGCGTCTCCTGCACCGCGGCTAGGCGGGGGCTGCGAACGACTCGCCCGCCTGGGTGCATAGCCGAGCAAAGGTTTCTTCCACCAGCGTGTTCGCGCGCGTCTTGAGTTGTAACATGCCCCAGGTGCGGCGGAGGCGCCGTTTTCCCAGCGGACGAATGACCAGCTCACCGGCCTCGACCTCCTTGCGAACCACCCACTCCGGAAGAATCGTGACCCCAATCTGCAGCTTCACGAACTCTTTGATCACTTCGATGCTGGCAAACTCCAGCACGGTCTGAAAGGACACTTGCTCACGTCGCAGATAATCCTCGATCATCTGAAACGTCAGTGAGCTGCGTCGGAATACCAGGAGGTTCTCCTGGGAGAGATCGCCGCGACTGGAGGTGCTGGGCTTCGCCCAGGCGTGCTTCGGGCTTACAACGAGATGGAGCTCATCCTGAAAAACAGGATCGAATCGATGCTCGTGCTGCGCCATCGGCTCAATGACCAGCGCCACGTCAATACGATCCCGATCTAACAACTCGAGCGCCTCATTCACATCACACGATTCGATTCGGATGGGCGTCTGCGGAAAGTCCTTTTTCAAGGAAGGCATGACTTTGGGCAGGATAAACTGGCAGGCGGTCAGGGTGGCTCCCACTCGGAATCGTCCTTGTCCCCAAGTGCTGCGAAGCTGGATGGATTCTCGGGCCACCGACATCTCGCGAAGAATTCTTTCCGCGTGATGAAGGAAATGTTCGCCAGCGGGGGTGAGCTGCGCCTTTTTACCCACTCTGTCAAACAGGCGACAGCCAATGTCGCTTTCTAACGCCTTCATGGAATGACTGATGGCGGATTGGGAGAGGAACAATTCCTCGCCCGTTTTGGTAAAACTGCCCGTTTTTGCGAGGGTAACAAAGGCACGTAGCTGCCTGCTGTCGAGGGGCTGCTGTCGGCTATGAACTGATTTCATTGCGGGCATGTAGAAACTTCCATGCCATCCGCCAGTCGCCTAACCATATCTTGGCATGCTTTCTGTTCATGGGCTTCCAATGATTCATGAATCTACATCCCTCAATGCCAATTCTATCATGATCCAATCTCGACCTATTGCATCGCGGAAATCCTCACGCCGCCAGTTTCTCCGGACTTCCGCCGGCGGCACACTGGCGGGTGCCCTGTTGAGCGGCGTTCCGCTGGGTTGGGCCGGACGGGCCTTCGCCGACGACAGCCCCGAGTCGCCGAACGTGCGTTTCGGAATTATCGCGCTCACGGACTGCTCCTCGATCGTGATTGCTCACGAAAAGGGGCTCTTCAAGAAGTACGGCATTAACTCGGTGATCGCGAAAGGCGCGAACTGGGCTGCGATTCGAGACTCGCTCTCGAACGGGGATAATCAAGCCACCCATATGCTCTTCGGAATGCCGATTGCCTCGACCATGGGGTTGGCTGGATCTCCGAAGCGGCCCATGGTTATACCCTGGATCATCAACCGCAATGGGCAGGCCATCACTCTCAAGCTCGACTGGAAGGGTAAAGTGAAAGCAGATCCCAAGGAGCTGAAGCCCTTCGTCGACAAGGCGAAGAAGCTGGGCGAGCCGCTGACCTTCGCCATGACGTTCCCACCGGGAACCCACGCGATGTGGATGCGCTACTACCTGGGCGCCGGCGGGATCAACCCCGATAAGGATGTGGCGCTGATCACGATTCCGCCTCCGCAAATGGTGGCGAACATGAAAGTTGGCAAGATGGACGGGTTTTGCGTAGGCGAGCCTTGGAACGCCCGATCGGTTGCAGACAAGGTTGGATTCACGTCGATCACAACCCAAGAGTTGTGGAAGGATCATCCCGAAAAAGTCTGCGCCTTCACGGCTGACTTCGCAGAGAAGAATCCCAAGACCGTCAAGGCCGTCCTCAAGGGCCTGCACGAAGCCAGCGTCTGGTTGGACAAACTGGAGAACCGGCCGGAGCAGTCCGAAATCGTCAGCCGACCCACTTACATCAATTGTCCGAAGGACATGATCCTCGGGCGGCTGTTGGGCGACCACGACTATGGAGACGGCCGTGTCACCAAGGATCCGAACTACATGATTTTTAGCGACCGCAATACCAATTTTCCTCAGCCCAAGTACGCCAAGTGGTGGCTTTCCCAGTTCCGCCGCTGGGGCTTGGTGAGCGGCAGCCCCGACTACGAGGGCATTACCAAACAGGTGGTCCGACCGGACATCTACGAAGAGGCGATGAAGGAGATCGGCTACACGCACGGGGGAATGAACAACGCCCCTGAGACGCTTTTTGACGGAGTGAAGTTTGATCCTGCCGATCCTGAGTCCTACGCCAAATCTTTCCCGGTTCACTCGCTCAAAGGCTAACTCGCTCCGCGATCCCTCGCTAACTATGAAAAGCTTTACCGGTGATTGGCTGGTGCTCCCGCTGCTGGGTTTCTTGCTGACTTTGATCCTCTGGTATGCGACGAGCAAGACGGTGTCTAAGGAGCTTCCTTCGCCTTATCAAACCTGGCTGGACAGCAAGGAGTACGTGCTGAAACCATTCGAAAAACGCGGGGAGATGGACCAGGGAATCCTGCGGTTCACTTGGTATTCACTCATCCTGGTCGCCAAGGGCTACGTGATCGCGTTGCTGGTCGGAACCCCGCTTGGCTTCGTGTTGGGTCTGTCGAAGAGCTTCGCCAAAGCTTTCGATCCGCTGATCCAAATCCTTCGCCCGGTGTCGCCACTCGCGTGGCTGCCGCTGGGGATGGTCTTGTTCCTGAGCGCTGGCAAAAATGCATCGGAACTGGGTGCGTTGTTCACCATTGCGATCTGCGCCATGTGGCCGACGGTGCTCAACACCGCGGTTGGGGTCCGCTCGATTCCCCAGGACTACATCAATGTGGGGAAGGTGCTAAAGCTCTCGCGAACCAAGATGCTCACCAAGGTGCTCATCCCTGCCACGCTCCCCTACATGTTCACCGGTTTTCGTCTCAGCCTCGGAATCGCTTGGCTGGTGATCGTTGCGGCGGAGATGTTGACCGGGAGGCCGGGAGTCGGCGGGTTCCTGTGGCAGGCCTATAACGCACCGAACTACTCTCAAATGATTCTCTGCATCATCGTCATCGGGTTGGTGGGTTTTGCCTTGGACCGCCTCATGAGTGTTGTCGAGGTTCGGTTCAAAACCATCTGACCTGCACCCTCGCACTCTGACCTATGTCATTCTTGGAAATGAAGGGGGTTAGCAAGGGATTCGGCGTGCCGGGACACCGCACCGAAGTCCTGCACGACTTGAATCTGTCAATCCGGAGCGGAGAGTTTGTGGCGATCGTGGGTTACTCGGGCGCCGGAAAAACCACTTTGGTTTCTCTCATCGCCGGCTTGCTCCGTCCCGATGTAGGGAGCTTGACCCTCAACGGCAAGGAGATCACGCAACCCGGGCCTGATCGGGGCATCGTCTTTCAGAACTACTCGCTACTGCCCTGGCTGAGTGTTTATGAGAACATCTATCTCGCGGTCGATCAGGTGTTCTCCGATTGGACCGCCGATCAAAAGCGAAAGCAGGTCGACCGCTATATCGCCATGGTCAACCTGACTCCAGCCCGCCACAAACTCCCCAGCGAGTTGAGCGGGGGGATGCGCCAGCGCGTCAGCGTGGCCCGCGCTTTGGCCATGGACCCCCAAATGCTCCTCATGGATGAACCCCTCAGCGCACTCGACGCTCTTACCCGAGCCACGCTGCAGGATGAGATCGCCCGCATCTGGGAAGAGGGGCGGAAGACGGTCGTGCTCGTCACGAACGATCCTGACGAAGGAATCTATTTGGCCGATCGCATCATCCCATTGACCGCCGGACCGAAGGCGACCCTGGGACCGTCCATCACCGTGGATCTTCCTCGGCCGCGTGATCGGAAAGAGCTCAACCATTCGCCACGGTTTAAGGAGATTCGGCGCGAGGTTCTGGACTACTTGCTGAGCCACGGCACTAAACAGAAGACCTCGGTGGCCAAGACGCTGATACTGCCCGATCTGGAGCCGGAGGATCTGTCGGTGCCACCCCCATTGCTCGGATCACGAAAGCGACCGATCCGGCGCCGCGAGCTCAAGCGCGAAGTGGTCGAGATCGAGTGAGGCGACCGTTGCCTTCAAAACTGAGTGCAGGACGGTTGAACGATGCGAATCGAACGAGAGATCGAGAATGAGTGACTACCTAGAAATTCACAGTTTGTCCAAAGCCTTCCCCACCCCCCGAGGCCCGGCGGTCGTGGTGAAGAATTTTAACCTTCGGGTCAAGAAGGGTGAGTTCATCTGCCTCATCGGTCACAGCGGCTGTGGCAAATCCACGGTGCTGTCGATGGTGGCCGGTTTAAGTTCGGTGACGGAAGGCGGAATCATTTTGGCGGGCAAGGAGCTGGTGGGTCCAGGTCCCGACCGCGGTGTGGTGTTTCAGTCCCCGTGTTTGCTGCCTTGGATGACCGCTTTCGAGAACGTGAAGTTGGGCGTGGATCAGGCGTTTTATACCGCCAGCCAGGAGGAGCGGACGCAGATTATTGAATACTTCCTCACGGTAGTCGGGCTCAGTGATTCGATGCACAAGCGTCCGGCCCAGCTCAGCCAGGGAATGAGGCAGCGCGCCGGCATTGCTCGCGCCTTCGCGCTCTCGCCCAAGATGCTGCTGCTCGATGAACCATTTGGGATGCTTGACTCCCTGACTCGCTTCGAGCTTCAGCAGGTGCTGGTCGATCTGTGGAAGCGCGACCAAAAGACGGCGCTCATGGTTACCCACGATGTCGATGAAGCGCTCTTTCTGTCCGACCGGGTGGTGTGCATGACCGATGGGCCCGAGGCGGAGGTGGGAGAGATCCTCGAGGTTTCGTTCCCGCGTCCAAGGGTTCGCCAGGAGGTGCTCGATCATCCCGACTACTATAAGCTGCGCGAGCACCTCATGGGCTTTCTGAACGACCGCGCGCACAAGCGTCCGCCGAGCCACGGAAACCGATCCCAGGGGCCGTCCATCGCGACGAGTCCCGAACCGATACCTTCACCTACGCTGCCATTGACGGCATCCCCGGTGCCGTCCAAGACCCTTCAAACCGTCTAAACCATCACCAGTCAACCCCACCAACCACCGATTCATGAACCAACATCGACGCCTCCACCTAGCGCCCTTCGCTCTGGGAGCCTTTGCCCTCGCTCAAACCAGTGCGGTCCACGCGCAGTACGCGCCGCCTCCGCCGCCCAGACCGTTCCAAGGCTTTTTGAACGAGTGGCTGCGCAAGGACGATCCTTACATGGCCGCGTGGGATATCGGAGGCTCGGTTCGGATGCGCTATGAGTTGAAGGACAACTTCGGCATCGCCGGTGCCCCGAGGTCCTTGGATTTTCGGAACACGAATGCGGATGTCGACAACGCCTACCTCATGGAGCGCATCCGGCTGCGGGTGGGCTATACGGCTCCCTGGTGGAGCGCCTTGGTGGAGGGCCGCAGCAGCCTCGTGCAGGAGGACGATCGCTTCGCGTCCACCGCGCCGGTGGTCTACAAAGGCCGGGGGCCGGAGGCGGACAGCATCGATCTGCATCAGGCCTACATGACTCTGGGCAACCACAAGGAGTTTCCCCTCTCGCTCAAGGTCGGGAGGCAGGAGCTCTCCTACGGCGAGGAGCGTCTCATTGGCGCCTTTGCCTGGAACAACATCGGGCGCGTGTTCGACGCAGCCAAGATGCGCTGGCAGAACGCGTGGTTTGGGGCTGATTTCTTCACGAGCCGCGTGGTCATTCCGGAAGACTCTCGATTCAACGTCAGCAACGACTACGACTACTTTTCAGGATTTTACGCCACGTCGCCGCTGATCCAAAAGCACTCCCTGGACTTCTATTTTCTGGCGCGGAACGCCAGCACCAAAGCAGCCCGCGCGGAGTTGACACCGCAGGCTCCGCAGCCCAGCGCACGTGACATCTATACCTTGGGGGCACGGCTCAAGTCGTCGGCCGGCCAGTTTGGAAACTGGGACTATACCCTGGATCTGATGGGGCAGTTCGGCCATTTCAACGATACCCGGGCCGGAGTGCCTTTGCGCAGCCAGGAGCATCTGGCCTATGCCTATGTGCTCCAGGGCGGTTACACCTTCCCGGATTCCTTCGGAACTCCCCGCATCGGCCTGGAGTATTCCCACGGCTCAGGCGACTCCAATCCCCGGGACGACAAGCACGGCACGTTTGAGAACTTGTTCCCCACGAACCACAAGTTCTATGGCTACATGGATTTTGTATCCTTGCAGAACATCCATGATGTGCGAGTCATCTACCAACTCAAACCCCACGCGCGGCTCAGCATAGCTCTGGAGGGACATCTCTTCTGGTTGGCCAACACTTCGGACAATTTTTACAACGTCGGGGGCGCTCCCCGGGGAGGAGGCGCAGCCAACGGGACGGGGTATGGCGTGAATTCCAACTACGGATCCTTCGTGGGCTCGGAGGTGGATTTGATCGCGGGATACGCCCTGACCCGGTTCGCTCAACTCGAGGTTGGCTTCGGACATTTCTTCGCGGGCTCTTACATCGACAAGACGTTCCAGGGCATCGGGGGATCCGCCGACGCGAATTATCTCTACACTCAGCTCAACGTGAACTTCTGAGCGTCACGGACTTTGTCGTTCGCCTATGCTGCCCATCTTGCCCGAGAACGCCCCCTTCAGCCCCGAGCAGCGAGCCTGGCTCAACGGGTTTCTCGCCGGCATCTTCAACGATCGCTTGGCCGAGGCGGGTGCCTCGGCGGCAGCCCGAGCTAGCGAGGGGCCTAAGGCTCCGCTCCTGGTATTGTTCGGATCACAAACGGGCACTGCGGAAGGGTTGGCCAAAAAGCTGGCCAAGGAAGCGGAGCGGCGGGGGTATGCACCTCGGGTCATGCCGTGGAACGATTACGCCAAGGCCGAGCTGGCGCAGCAGTCGATCTTGGTGGTCATCACCAGCACTTGGGGTGATGGTGACGCGCCGGACAACGCCGCGGCGGGTCTCGCTTGGCTCAGCTCCGAACAGGCTGCCGACCTGTCTCGCCTTCAATACGCGGTTTTAGGGCTAGGGGATCGAAACTATTCCGAGTTCTGCGGAGCGGCCAAGAAGTTCGATGTCCAGCTATCAGCTCGCGGCGCCAAACGCCTTGTCCCCACCGGGGAATGCGATGTGGACTACGAATACACCGCTCAAGAGTGGATCGCTCGGTTCTGGGAATCGCTTCCCAACCTGGAGTCGACCGGCTCAGCTAAGGCCGCAGTCCGAGGTCCTGGGGCGCCACAGCCGGCGGAGGTGGTGTCCCTAGAAAAGCCGACGGCGTCATACCACCGTCAGAATCCGTTCCCCACGCGACTGAAGACGAACCGCCGACTGAACCACCCTGATTCCACCAAAGACACGCGTCATTTAGAGATTCTGCTGAACCATCCCGATCTCACCTATGAAGCGGGCGACGCGCTCGGAGTCACGCCTTCGAACTGTCCGGTGCTCGTGGAGGAGTTCCTGGCTGCCGCCGGATTGCTCGGAGACGAAACGGTCGAGATTTCGGGGATCGGCTCGGTAAGTCTGCACGATGCCCTTCTGCGCTGGTTGAACATCACCCAGCCTACGCGGGAACTGCTGGAGCACGTCGCGAAACGGACCAATCACCCGGTGTTGGAGGGCCTTCTTCAACCCGAGCGCAAGCGCGAGTTGGACTCCTGGCTTTATGGGCGTGACATCGTGGATGTGCTCCGTTCAGGGCCGAAGGCTAGCTGGCAGGCCCAGGAACTGGTGGGATGGCTGCGTCGCATGCAGGCTCGGCTCTATTCCATTTCCTCCTCGCCGAAGGCTCATCCTGGCGAAGTGCATGTGACCGTTGGAGCTGTGCGTTATGACGCGCATGGAAGGACCAAGAAAGGCGTGGCTTCGTGTTGGCTGGCCGACCGAGTCGTGCCCGGCCAGACCGAAGTTCCCGTGTTCATCCAGACCAGCCATGGGTTCAGGCTGCCCTCCCAAGGGGCAACGCCGGTGATCATGGTGGGGCCCGGCACTGGCATCGCACCTTTTCGAAGCTTTTTGGAGGAGCGTGTCGCGACGGGTGCCAGCGGACGGAATTGGCTGTTTTTCGGCGACCAACGTCGATCCCATGACTTTCTCTATGAAGACCAGATTCTGAACTGGCAGAACAGCGGCGTGCTGTCCCGGCTCGATCTAGCCTTTAGCCGCGACCAGGCGGAGAAGGTCTATGTGCAGCATCGCATGATCGAGGGAGCCGCAGAGCTTTGGCGATGGCTGGAGGAGGGGGCGCATTTTTATGTCTGCGGCGATGCCAAACGCATGGCTAAGGATGTCGATGAAGCCCTCCATCGGGTCGTTCAGCAGATGGGGGGCAAGACCGAGGACGGCGCCCGGGAATACGTCGCGGGAATGAAGAGCGCGAAACGCTATCAACGGGATGTGTATTGAGCATGAAAACCGAATCCTTAGGTCTGACTCAGGTGGCCGGTGAGAAGCTGAACGCGCAGCAGACAGCGTATTTGGATGGCTTTTTTGCCGGGCTCAAGAATCGGGGCTTTGCCTTTGCAGGGGTGGACGGCCCGACAGAGGCAACGGCTGCTCAGGGCAAAGTCAGCCAGGCTTCCTTGGAAGACCTGACAGCCGAAGAACGGATCAAGCGCGAGCTGCACCCACTGGACGCGTATCCTTTGCTGCTGCAACACGCCGCTGCCAACCAGGCTCCGGACAAGGAAAACACCTATCGATTCAAATGGCACGGACTGTTCTACCTTTCTCCGGCGAAGGACGCCTTCATGGCTCGTCTGCGGATTCCCGGGGGCGAGCTGAAGACATTCCAGCTGCGTGAGCTGGCCCGTATCGCGCAGGATCTGACCACCGGATATGTGCAGATTACGACCCGGGCGAATCTTCAAGTTCGCCATATCCAGCCCAAGGACGCTCCCGAGCTTCTCCGTCGGATCCAATTGATCGGGCTACATACCCGTGGAGCCGGAGCGGACAATGTTCGAAACCTGACCTGTGACGCCACGAGCGGCCTCGATCCCCAAGAGCTGATCGAAACCTTGCCCTTGGTTCACGAGATGGCCCAGGTCATCCTCAACACTCGCGAGTTCTACGATCTGCCGCGCAAGTTCAACATCGCGTTCTACGGAGGAGGTTCCATTCCCACGGTGGAAGAGACCAACGACATCGGCTGGAGTGCGGTGCGGCTGGACGAAGCGCGTGAGGGCCGTCCGGCGGGCATCTACTTCCGCTGCGCGGTCGGCGGCGCCACCGGGCACAAGGCCATCGCCCGGGATCTTGGCATCGTGGTCCAGGCGGCCGATCTGATCCGAGTCACCTCGGCCATGCTGAAGGTTTATGTCGCCCATGGAAACCGGACCGACCGGAAGCGGGCCCGTTTGAAGCATCTGCTGGAGACGTGGAGCTTGGATCAATTTCTGACGGCGACGGAAGAGTTGCTTGGATTCCCGCTGCTGAAGGAGCCATTGAAGCCGGCCATCGCGAGCACAGCGCCCGCGCGCTCGCATCCTCACGTGGGGGTTTATCCGCAGAAGCAGGACGGGTTGAGCTGGGTCGGAATTTCGGTGCCGGTAGGCCAAATCAGCCCCAAGCAACTACTTCGACTGGCGGACTTGGCCGATCATTACGGTTCCGGGGAGGTACGGTTGACGGTCTGGCAAAACATCATTTTGCCGAATGTCCCGGCGGCCTATTTAGAAACGGTGAAGAAGGCCTTGGTCAAGATGGGGCTGGGGTGGCAGCAGTCCAACCTGCGGACCGGGTTCATCGCCTGCACGGGGAACAGTCACTGCAAATTTGCGAGTTCGAACACCAAACGGGATGCGTTGGAGCTGATGGAGGCTTTGGATCGAGAAGTCGTGCTCGACCAACCCATCAACGTCCACCTGACCGGGTGCCCCAACTCCTGCGCCCAGCACTACATCGGCGACATAGGGCTGCTGGGGACCAAGGTCAAAGTGGAAGGGGAGTCGAAGGAGGGATACCATGTGTTTGTTGGTGGAGGCTTCGGAGGTCAGCCCCAGATCGGACGTCAGTTGTTTAGCGGCGTCAGTGTGGGGATGCTGAAACCGCTGATGACGCAGATCATACTAGGATACCTCAAGCATCGGCTGCCGTCGGAAAGCTTTCAGGCTTTTGCCTCGCGCCACGACATCGGGCAGCTCCAAGTTCTGCTGGCCGAGAGCTAAGTATGGCCTCGGAATCCCGAACCCTGATTGATGAACTTCTGGCGGAGCAGGGGGCTCTCTCGGCGGTGGAGCGCTTCGCGAGTATCCATCCATCTAAAACCTCGACAACCACTCGCTATCGCGAACTGCTGCCCGCCTCCGCGCCGGCTCCTGGACAGCAGTATGCCTTCGAAGTGGATCTGGATCAGTGCAGCGGCTGCAAGGCCTGCGTAACTGCCTGCCATTCCCTGAATGGATTGGGAGACGGGGAGACCTGGCGCGATGTCGGTCAACTGGTGTCTCACAACGAAGCGAAGCCGTTTCAACAGACCGTCACCACTGCCTGCCATCACTGTGTCGATCCCGGCTGCCTCAACGGCTGTCCGGTGCTCGCTTACGAGAAGGATCCGGTCACCGGAATCGTTCATCACTTGGACGACCAGTGCATTGGCTGCCAATACTGTGTTCTGAAGTGCCCCTACGACGTGCCGAAGTATTCCGACCGACTAGGCATCGTGCGCAAGTGCGACATGTGCTCCCAGCGCCTGGCAGTCGGTGAGGCTCCGGCATGTGTTCAGGCCTGTCCCAACGAGGCCATCGCCATCACCCTGGTGAGCCAGGAGGAGGTGCGAGCGAACCGATCCAGCGAAGGTGCCGCGTTTCTGCCCGCCTCCCCCGATACCCGGCTCACCCTGCCGACCACTCAGTATCGCAGCCAACGTGGTCTGCCGGCCGGCCTTCGCTCCACCAACTTTCAAGAGGCGCAGCTTCAGCCAGCGCACTGGCCGCTGGTGATGATGCTCGTAGGCACTCAGTTCGGAGTTGGAGCCTGGTGGGCCGCGCTGGCGGCGGCTGAGTCATCCGCTGAACGCCTTCGATGGATGTCATGGGTGGTCGGGAGTATAGGCCTCATGTCGAGCATTCCTCATCTGGGTCAGCCTCTCAAGGCCTGGCGATCATTCTTGGGCTGGAGGAAGTCCTGGATGAGCCGAGAGATCCTCGCCTTCTCGCTCTACCTGTCGACGGCCATTGTCGCGCTAGCGCTCCCGGTGCTCGAGAAGAGCGTGCCAGCGATCTCCAGTGTCTTGAACTGGACAGCGGGAGTTTCGGGACTGCTGGCGGTCATCTGCTCTGGCATGCTTTATCACGATACGGGCAGGCCAACATGGCAGAGGTGGCGGAGCGTGGGCCGATTTCTCCTGACGTCGATCCTTTTGGGGAGTGCTTCGGCGATGGCCTTGGCGATAGGTATGGGCTCGCCAGCAAGTGAGTGGTTTGCTCTGGTCGCCCTCGCGGGAACTGCAAAGCTGATCTTGGAGATTGTCTGTCTCTGGCCGCCAGGCGTCCCTCGCCTGGAGGGGGGCGAGGAAAGTCCGGAGGAGGTGAGTGCGCGGCTTCAATGGACGCGGTTGCGGGCACTCACCTGGGCTCGGCTGCTGGGTCTGACTCTCGGCGTCATTCTCCTCACAGGAATGGAGTGGGCTGGCGTGTCCAAAGCGGCCGCGTCCGTTTCCCTGGGGTTACTCGTCGCGAGCGAGATTGGCGAACGATATTCCTTTTTTCGAACCATGGTCGCGCGGCGCATGCCCGGCGTTTAGAACCAGTGCCTCACTTATGTTAATTCCATCGCCCAAGTCTTCCTGGTTCAGGCAGTGGAGCGGGCCGCTCACCCAGGAGTTGATTCAACGTCCCGGTGAATTCGGCTTGGGGACCGTTCCGGAGAACTTGGTCCCCGATGCCACCACAACGATGGTCTGTGGTTACTGCTCCACTGGCTGCGGTCTCAACGTGCACCTTCGCAACGGTGCAGCTGTAAACCTGTCCGCCGCCAGTGCGTATCCCGTGAACCTGGGCATGGCCTGTCCCAAGGGCTGGGAAGCCTTGGCGCCGCTGGCGGCCAACGACCGGCTGACCATGCCGCTGTACCGAGCTGCGTCGTCGGAACCACTGGCTCCGATCTCCTGGGGGGGAGCCATGGATCAGTTTTGCGGCCGGTTCAAGGAACTGCTGCGCAAGCACGGGCCGGAGAGCATCGCGTTTCTGAGCACGGGCCAAATCTGTACGGAGGAGATGGCCTTTCTCGGGGCTTTGTTCAAGTTTGGCATGGGGGGCATCCATTGCGACTCCAATACCCGGCAGTGTATGGCCACCAGCCACGTGGCTTACCGGCAGAGCTTCGGCTTTGATGCTCCGCCCTACACCTACGAGGACTTTGAGCAATCCGACGTGCTGGTCTTTATTGGATCGAACTTGTGCATCGCTCATCCGATTCTATGGCAGCGTGTGCTCCGGAATAGGCATCGACCCGAGATCATCGTCATCGATCCGCGGGCCACCGAGACCGCGATGAACGCCACCTTGCACCTCCCGATCGCTCCGAAATCGGATCTCGTCCTGCTCTACGGTCTGGCTTGGGCTTTGATCAAGCGTGGTGCCATTGATTGGGCCTTCGTCGAGGCGCACACCACCGGCTTCACCGACTTCATCGCGGCGGTCGAGAGTTACACGGAGGAGGTCGTTTGCCTGGCAACCGGGCTGCCCTTGGCCAGCTTTGGGCGTTTCGTGGATGCGATCATCAAAGGCCAGCGTGTGAGCTTCTGGTGGACCATGGGCGTCAACCAAGGACACCAAGCGACCCGCACCGCTCAAGCCATTATCAACCTGGCGCTGATGACCGGAAACATGGGTCGTCCTGGCACTGGCGCCAACAGCATTACCGGGCAGTGCAACGCCATGGGCTCGCGGCTGTTCGCCAACGCGACGAGCCTGCTCGGGGGACGGGATGTGCTGAACCCAGAGCATCGTGCGGAGGTTGCCGGCATCTTAGGCATTCCGCAGGATCGGATCGTTCCCCAGAAATCATTGGCTTATGATGAGATTGTCGCTCGGATTCGGGACGGCCGGATCAAGGGACTGTGGGTGATTGGGACAAACCCGTCGCACTCCTGGATCCAGCAGCGAGACTTAAATGAGACCTTGAGTCGACTTGAGTTTTTGGTGGTTCAGGACATGTACGGCAGCACGGAAACCGCGCGTCAGGCTCATTTGGTGCTTCCGGCCGCTGGTTGGGGCGAGAAGGATGGAACGCTGATCAACAGCGAACGCCGGATTGGCCTCGTCAAAAAGGTTGCGCGCGCGCCGGGACAAGCACTCAGTGATTTCCAAATCTTCCGTTTGGTCGCCGCCGCCTGGGGATGCGGGCCGATGTTCGAGCGCTGGAATTCTCCCGAAGCCACTTTTCAGATCCTCAAACAGCTGAGTGCGGGACGGCCCTGTGACATCAGCGGGATCGCAGACTACCGGATGCTGGATGAGGCGGGTGGTATTCAATGGCCATTCCGCAAAGGCGATCCGCTGATTACCGAACGACGGCTCTTTGAGAATGGTCGATTCTTCACTCCTGACGGACGAGCTGTCTTTCTTTCCGAAACCCCGGTTCCCGTGCCGGAACCGGCGGATGAGCAATTTCCCTTCGTCTTGCTCACCGGTCGGGGTTCGAGTTCCCAATGGCACACCCTGACCCGCACCAACAAGTCGGAAGTGTTGAAGAAGCTGGCGCCCAGCGAGAATTACATTGAGATGAGCCCACAGGACGTCGCTCGGCTAGGATTGACTCCCGGGCGAAAAGTCTCGGTGGTCTCTCGGCGTGCGACGGTGGACGTTGTTCTGCGCGCTTCCACCTCAGTGAAGCCAGGGGAGTGTTTCATGCCGATGCACTTCGTGGAAACCAACCAGCTCACCCTATCCGCCGTTGATCCCCATTCCCGCCAGCCCAGCTACAAGCATTGCGCCATCGCGGTGACGCGTCATGGAGTGCTGTAGCCCTCTACAGCTTTTCGGCCCCCCGGAGGGGGGGTCCCAGCTTCGCTGAGGGGACCAAAGCGGCAGAGGGCTGCCGCACTCCATATGGCCCTATTGCTCGCGAAGCGTTATGGAGTGCTGTAGCCCTCTACAGCTTTTCAGCACCGACGGAGTCGGTAACCCCAATGGCGGAAGGACAAACCTCACCCCCTTCAAATCGCCGCCTTTCCTGACCCAAGCACCATAACGCAGCCTTGCTTGATGGCCCAAGCTGGCGATGATGGGTCCCGGTCTACCCGTGAACGATATGAAGCCGCTGCGAATCCTCTGCCTACTCAGGCCAAGAGCCACCTTGGTCATCCTTCTGTCTTTGTTCTTGTTCAAATGGTCGATGCCCGCTGCGGCGGGCTCCGCCACTCTGCGGGATTGGATTGAGGTGTATACCTCCGATGAAGCTGCCCTGGGCAGATTGCATCCTCTCTCGGTTTCCCCTGAACGGACCGACCGCCTCAACGCCTTCTATCTGGCCAAACAGAAGGAACTGTCGGCCGTCGATTACGCGTCCCTGACGAGAGCTGCGCAGCTCGATTTCTTGATGATGCGACGTCGGCTGGAGTTTGAACTCAAGGAACTCGCCCGCGATCAGGATCAGCAGAAGGAGATGGCCGAGCTGCTGTCCTTCACGAAACCTCTCGTGGAGTTGGAGCAAGCGCGGCGACGCATGGAGCTCTTGGTTCCCAGCGAAGCCGCCGGGGTGCTGGCGAACGCGGTGACCGCCTGCGATCGGCTACAAAAGGAGCTGGCCCGACGAGTCGGTGACCGCAAGGGGCGAACTAATGGAGTGGTCACTCAGGTGGCCGCCTATCGCTCCGCGCGGAGGTTGGAAGAGCTTCGCGACACGCTGCGCGGTTGGCGTGATTTCTACGCGGGTTATGATCCCGAGTTCACGTGGTGGGTTAAAGAACCCTTCGACCGACTGGACCAACGCCTGCAGGACTACCGAACCTTTGTCCGCCGGGACTTGGTCGGGGTCCAAGAGGGAACCGATGATCCGCTCGTAGGAGACCCGATTGGCCGAGCGGCGCTGCTCGAAGCACTGGAGACGGACATGATTCCCTACACTCCCGAGGAGCTCATCGAGATCGGCCAGAAAGAGCTGATTTGGTGCCAAAAGGAATGGGCGCGGGCGGCCAAGGATCTCGGCTTCGGCGACGACTGGCGCAAAGCCTTGGACCAGGTGAGCCGGCTTTATGTGAAACCCGGGGAACAACCGAAGCTCATCCGTGAGCTGGCTTTGGAAGCCGTCAAGTTCTTGGAGGACCGGGATCTGGTAACCATCCCCACCCTGTGCAAGGAGATCTGGCGAATGGAGATGATGACTCCCGAGCGTCAGAAAGTGAACCCGTACTTCACCGGCGGCGAGGTCATCTCGGTGTCGTTCCCCACCGACACCATGAACCATGAGGACAAGATCATGAGTTTGCGGGGGAACAATGTGCACTTTTGCCGAGCCACCGTGCATCACGAACTGATCCCCGGACATCACCTCCAGATGTTCATGGCAGCGCGATTCAATACGCACCGACAACTCTTCCGCACTCCGTTCCTGGTCGAGGGATGGGCGCTCTACTGGGAAATGCTCCTGTGGGACCTCAACTTTGCCCGCTCGGCGCAGGATCGGGTCGGCATGCTGTTCTGGCGGACCCATCGCTGCGCCCGAATCATCTTCTCGCTGAAGTTTCATCTGGGACAGATGACGGCCGATGAGGCGGTCGATTTTCTGGTGGACCGGGTTGGCCACGAGCGACGGAATGCGACTGCGGAGGTTCGCCGTTCGATTCTGGGGGGCTACGGCCCGCTGTATCAGGCAGCTTACCTCCTGGGTGGGTTGCAGATCCGTTCCCTGCGCACCGAGTGTGTCGACTCCGGTCGCATGACGGACAAACAATTTCACGATGCGATCCTGAAGGAGAACTCCATCCCCATTGAGATGATTCGTGCGAGCCTGCTGAAGCAGGACTTGCCCGCAGACTTCAAGCCTCGCTGGCGCTTTTATTCACTTCCTTAACTCACCATGAAACCATTGGATCTGCAGGTTATCGGGGACGAACTCGCCATCAAGTGGCAGGATGGCTCCGAGCATTACGTCAAGCTGGAGGCCTTGCGACGCGCCTGCCCTTGCGCCGGATGCAAGGGCGAGGTGGATATCATGGGAAACCTCTACAAGGGACCGGCCACGCACCTCGCGCCGCCGGCATTCCAGCTGGTGCGATTGCTGCCCGTCGGTGGTTATGGCGTTCAACCGGTGTGGGGAGATGGCCATTCAAGTGGGATCTACACCTACGAGTTCCTGCAAAAATCGATCCCAACTTAACCGTGCCGCTTATGGAAGACCCGATGGGCATTGATCGGATCAGCCGCCACTTGTTCCTGTGTGCGGATCAAACCAAGCCGAAATGCTGCGACAAGGCGGCCAGCTTGGAGTCGTGGGAATTCCTGAAGCGTCGACTGAAGGAACTAAAGCTCGCGGCGCCGGAGGGTGCCGTGTATCGCACGAAGGCTAATTGCCTGCAACTGTGCCAGGAGGGTCCCGTGGCGGTGGTGTATCCGGACGGAGTCTGGTATAAGCGGTGCACTCCGGAGGTGCTCGAGCGCATCATCCAGGAGCATCTCATCGGCGGTCGGCCGGTGAAGGAATTCATGGTGATCGAACATCCGTTACCCGTTGTTTCAAGTCCCGCTGAACCGCGACAATCATGAGCACTCTCCTGCCCACTGCGAAGCGGATGAACGCACGAACTCGAGTGAGACGCGCGCTCGTCGTCACTGTCCTGGCCGCACTGATCCACGCGCCACTGATCTCCGGGGCCGCTTCGACGCCGGCAACAGGTCAGTGGGGACAGTGGCGCGGGCCATTCGCCAACGGGACGGCTCCGAACGCCAATCCGCCCACGGAGTGGAGCGAAACGAACCATGTGGTGTGGAAACGCGCCTTGCCCGGGAAGGGCCATTCCAGTCCGGTGGTATGGGATGATCGCATCTATGTCACCTCGGCCGAGCCTTTCGGTGAGCCTGTCGATTTGGTCTATGACAACGCTCCGGGTACCCACGACAACGTAGGCGTCGGCCAGAAACACCGATTCCTCCTGATCGCTCTCGACCGCAACACCGGGGCGATTGTCTGGCAGCGAACGATCAAAGAAGAGTTTCCTCACGAGGGGGGACATGTCACAGGCAGTCTCGCCTCCTCCTCCCCGGTGACCGATGGGCAACGAATCTACGCATCCTTTGGATCGCGCGGCGTGGTGAGTTACGGACGCGATGGGACGCTCAAGTGGCGCCGTGACTACGGTCGGATGCAGACGCTCCATGCTCATGGCGAAGGTAGCTCGGTGGTGCTGCACGGGAAACGCCTCCTGCTGAATTGGGATCATGAAGGAGATTCCTTCCTCGCGGCGCTGGACGCGGAGACGGGGCAGGAGGTTTGGAAAACGGCCCGTGACGAAAAGACATCGTGGTCGACCCCGATTACCGTCGAGACCTCGGTTGGCACGCAGGTGGTAGTCAGCGCCACGAAACGCATCCGTGGGTATGATCTCGAGACCGGCCGCCTTATTTGGGAATGCGGCGGACTGTCGCGCAACGTCGTTTCCTCTCCCATCGCTGCGAACGGGATGGTGTTTGCGGCGAATAGCTACGATTGGCAGGCGTTGCTGGCGATCCGCGTGGAAGGTGCCAAAGGAGACATCACCGACACCGACCACGTCGCTTGGCGGTTGAACCGCCTCACCCCTTACGTTCCGTCGTTGTTGTTCGAGTCAGATACACTCTACTTTCTCCGGCACAATCAGAACATCCTCTCCGGGCTCGATCCTAAAACAGGAAAACCACGCTTCGAGCCGTTCCGTTTAGCGAATCTGCGTGATATTTTCTCCTCCCCAGTCTCCGCCTCCGGACGGATCTACGTGACGTCGAGGGAGGGGATCACCGTCGTGGTCCAAACCGGAGAGACGCCCAAGATCATCGCGGTGAATCGATTGGATGACATCTTTTCAGCCTCGGCCGCCTTGGTCGGGAATCAGCTGTTCCTGCGGGGCGAACAATTCCTGTATTGTCTAGGGGAAGCCGGGAGATCCGCGAAGTCCACTGCTGAAACGAGGCCGGCACCGTGATCTCTCCCTGAACTCTTTCCTCTCCGCGTTCTCCGCGCCTCCGCGAGAGATTCCGGCAGTCCTTCCGAGTCAGGGGAGGGACTTTTTCTCGCGGAGGCGCGGAGAACGCGGAGGAGCACTCAATCAGTGAGAACCGAAGAATCGTGCAGATCAGCCGGATCAAGGCCAGCTCCCGCCGTCAGGAGAACCGAGTCGCGTAGAAATGCGCGCCGTTTCATGCGAATGATCCGATAGGAGTGGAAAGGCATCGGGACGTCACGGAAAACTTGCCGCCCACCCCATCAGCTCATCCACTCATTTGATCCAGAGGGATCCGCCCAACGAACTGATTTCCAACCTTTTGACTCCGGAATCAGAACCCATGACCAATCGGACGAACGTACGTTCATCGAATTGGTCGTGGAACCTTGGGCTATGCCTGGGGCCGGCACTCCGTGGCGTGAAGGAAAAGCGGTGGCATGCCACGCGCAATCCATAGGGGAGCGACGCCTTGTCCAGAATTGAGGCAGGTGCTCAGGCCCAACGCTCCGACGAGCGAGACGCGGTCCAGGGCCGAAGCCGCCTCTTTGAAGACTTACTAAGTTCCACTCCATCTTCCGCTTGAACCCTTTTTGACTCCTGGTAGTTTCATAGGCCAAAAAAGAGCCGATGTTATATGGGTTACGGTGTTCGAATTGCGTGATCGCGAGGGCGGAAGAAGTTTGGATGGTGATGAGCCGGTTGGTTCGACGCGTCGGTGACCGTCGAATGCTTCCGGCTGCGCTGGCTTGGCTGATTGCTCTGGGCACCGCGGGGGCCGCGCCGCGGCAGCTACAGCTTGAAATTCAGCCGGAGTGGAACGGCGTTCCGCTGGTGCTGAACCGTCCGATCGGACTGGCGAACCTGGCCGGTTTTTCCGTCAGTCGTGTCGACGCGCTGCTGTCGGGATTGGCCCTGCAGCGGGAGGATGGGACGTGGCTTGAATCGCAGGACTGGTTTGTGCAGCTGAGCGCGGGCAAGCAAAAATGGACCGCGAAAGCTGATGGATTGCCATCCGGAGTGGGTTTTCGGACCGTGCGCTTTCAGGTGGGCTTGCCGAAGCGCGTCGATGAGAGCGATCCCAACCTCCGGCCGGCGGATCATCCCTTGCATCCGGACGTTTGCGGACTGCACTGGGGCTGGCAGGGGGGCTATGTCTTCTGTGCGGTCGAGGGCCACTTCCACGGACCCAAGGGCGAGAACTCCGGGTTCTCCTATCACCTGGCCGGAGGGACGGAGCCGATGTGGGTCGAGCTGCCGGTGAAGCTGAACCCCAATTCTTCGGCGACGGTTCGGCTGGGCTGGGATATCGCTGCGGTCCTGGAGTTCGGCGAGATCGCGCGCAGCGTTCCCTCCACACACTCACGCGCTGGGGATCCAACCGCCCGACTTCTGGCATCCCGGGTCAGTAAGTCTTTTGTCGTGAGGTCGGTTCACGACGATCTGTTTCAGGCCGTGGCCCCCGTGGTGGGGACGTCCTCCAACGCGATCTCCACAGCCACTTCGTTTCCGCTCCATGTTTCCCAGCGGCTGCCGCGCTTCAAACTGCCGGCCGATAACCCACTCAGCGTGGAAGGCGTGGCCTTCGGCCGTCGTCTGTTCCATGATGCTCGACTTTCGCGCAACAATCAACAGTCCTGCTCCAGCTGCCATATCCAGACGCGCGGATTTGCGGAATCGCGAGCCACGAGCGTGGGAGCGGAGGGGCAGCCCGGCCGAAGGAACGCGATGTCGCTCGTCAACCTGGCTTGGGCCAAGGGGTTTTTTTGGGACGGAAGAGCTGGGAGTCTCCGGGAACAGGTGTTGATGCCGATCCAGGATCGACACGAAATGAACGAGACCTTGGATCGCGTCGTGGGCAAGCTCAAGGATGACCCGGAGTATGGGGCCCTGTCAGCGCGGGCTTTCGGTCCCGGGGTATTGGATGCCAGCCGACTCGCCCGCGCCCTTGAGCAATTCCTGCTCACCCTGGTGTCCCAGGACTCCAAGTTCGATCGCGCCGCCCGAAAACTCGAAACGCTTTCCGCTCAGGAACGCCGAGGCCTGGAACTGTTCACAACCGAACACGATCCGGCTCGCGGCCTGCGCGGGGCAGATTGCTTTCACTGCCACGGCGGCAATTTGTTCACCAACCACGACTTCATGAACAACGGGTTGCCGGAGCGAGACGAGGACCTGGGCCGATTCGAAATCACAAGGCAGGCTTCGGACCGAAACAAGTTCAAGGTGCCCAGCCTCAGGAACGTTGGCCTGACCGCCCCTTACATGCACGATGGCCGTTTCGCCACGCTGGAAGAAGTGATCGACCACTACAACGGTCCGATGGCTCGTACCCGAACCTTGGATCCGAACTTAGCCAAGCATCCACAGTCAGGTCTGGGTCTCAGCGCGGATGACCGCGCTGCTCTGGTTGCCTTTCTCCGCACCTTAAGCGACGAGACCCTGACCGCACCCGTCGTGGCCGAGACTTCCGCCGCGGCTTCGACCGCGAGCGCTCCCCTTTTAATCAGAGAATCAGAACAACCCAAACCCTATGTTGTACCCACGCCTCAGAGACCTCCGTAAGCCAACGGCTGCCGCCGTCGGCCTCAGCTTGCTTCTCACCCCCCAGCGCAGCGTTTTCGCCGACGTGGATCCGCATGTTCAAGAGGACACCTTTGCAGCCGAGGTGGCGGCGTTGCTGCCTCCGGCCATGCCCATGCTGGCGGCTGTTCCAACGCCGGGCGAACGGATCACCCTCGGCGATTGGAGCGCGGTAATTCCGTGGACCCCCCACATTCCGGTATCGGCCGCCGTCCTTCCCGACGGGCGATTGCTCACCTTCGCCTCGAACCAGAGAACGACATTTCCCTCCGGGCCGGAGTTTACCTATGCGGCCACCTGGAACCCGGCCACCGGACAATTCGTGGAATACAACCACGGCTCCCACGACATGTTTTGCGGGGCGCTCGTCACGCTTCCCGACGGCCGCGTGCTGGTCAATGGTGGCCGGGCCACGACGGTTCGCTCGAGCATTTTCGACTGGCGCGCCAACACCTGGACTCGAACGCCGGACATGAACGATCCACGTTGGTACAACACCAGCGTTGCGCTTCCGAATGGCCGGGTTTGGACGGTCAGTGGCAGCGGCGGATCGGGGACGGCCGAGCGCTGGGACGAGCTTTCCGGCTACAGCCGCCTGACGGGCATCAACTGGAATCCGATTCTGAACGAGCCCGGATACATCAACATTTGGCATCCATTTCTGCTCCTGGCGCCGGACGGTCGGCTGTTCCATTTCGGACCGACTGACACCATGCACTGGGTAAGCCCGGATGGCAGCGGCTCAGTGGCCAATGCCGGCACCGTGGTTCCGGGCACCCACTATCCTAAGGAAGGTTCGTGGGTGATGTATGACGAGGGCAAGATTGTGGTGGCAGGCGGCGGAGCCAACACCGTCAACAACGCCAGCGACACAACAACGGGCACCAGCAGTCCATTGGCCTACACGGTCGATTTGACGGGGCCCACTCCCGTTGTCACTCCGACCGCCTCCATGACCTATGCCCGTCAGTTTGCCAACGGGGTGGTGTTGCCCAACGGGGAAGTGATGGTGATGGGCGGCAATACGTCAGGACTCAAATTCAACGACACCGGGTCCATTTTGACCCCGGAGATCTGGAACCCGGTGACCAAGCAATGGCGCACCGTGGCCGACATGTCCGTACCGCGAAACTACCATTCGTTGGCACTCCTGCTCCCCGACGGTCGAGTATATTCAGGAGGGGGTGGATTGAGCGGGAATGCGGCCGATCACCGCGACGCCCAGATCTACACTCCGGCCCCGCTGTTCAACCCCGACGGAACCTTGGCTGCGCGGCCGGTGCTCTCGACCAGCCCGCAGGTCATTGGCGCGGGCACGCGCTTTACCGTCACGGGCACTCCGGGACTCACCAAGTTCAGCTTCATTCGGATGTCGGCGATCACCCACTCGGTCAACACCGATCTCCGCTATCTCACGCTTCCCTTCACTGAAGTTTCACCAGGGACCTATGAGTTGACGGCTCGCGCGAACCTGAATGTGATGACCCCCGGTTACTGGATGCTCTTCGGTCTCAACGCCGCCGGGGTCCACTCGGTTTCTAAGACGATTTTGGTCGACCCGACAGCCTCCGTCCAGATCACCCTGGCCGGAAATCAATCCTCCTACATCGGCCAAAGTGTTTCCTTGCAGATGACGGGCATTGGGCCGGCGGGAGCGGTTTTTCAGTGGTCGGCCACGGGCTTGCCCGCCGGCTTGACGATGGATGCAACGACGGGTCGGATCTCCGGAGTCCCCACGGCCGCGGGGTCCGCCGTGGTGCAGGTGAGCCTGACCGACGGTTTGACGACCAACACCATCTCCCTCACCTGGGTTGTGCAGCCCTCCAGCTATAGCCAGACGTATTCGACCTTCACCGGTGCCGCGGGACTGACGTTGAACGGCAATGCGGCACTCGCGGGTGCCGCGCTTCGGCTGACGCCGAATGCTCTGAACCAGGCTGGATCGGCTTTCCTCAGCAACCCGATTGTGCTGGGACCGGATACCTCCTTCAGCACCCGCTGGGTTTTCCGAATTCACGGAACGGCCGACGGCGCCGACGGAATGACGTTTGTCATTCAAGGCAATAGTCCCAACGCGCTGGGCGGAACCGGCAGCGGCCTGGGATACTCGGGGGTGGCGCGAAGTTTCGCAGTCGAGATGGACAACTACCAAGGTGTCGGCGATGTGAATGGAAACCATCTGGGTGTTCTGCGCTCCGGCAACGTGGAGACCCACCTCGCCACCTGGACCCCGGGCTGGGATCTGGAGAACGAGGGCAGCCATACCGTGTGGGTAGACTACGACGGCCCGGCAGATCAGCTCCGAGTCTTCGCGGCTCAAGGGGTGGTGGTTACGAAACCCACCACGCCAGTGATGACCGTGAGCTTGGACCTGAGCGCCGAGGTCGGCAGCCAAGGTTGGATTGGATTCACAGCGGGAACCGGAGGGTTGGGTAACAACCAGGACGTGGAGGCTTGGAGCGTTCACGTCAACGCCTTCTCTCTCCCCTCCGCACCGGTGATCACCTCTGTCGGAACTCAATTGGGGGCCCTCGGCCTGAACGTGAATCTGCAGATGCAGGCCGCCGATGCCAACGGGGATCTGCTGACCTGGAGCAGCACGGGCTTGCCTCCTGGGCTCTCCATCGCTCCCGCCTCCGGCTTGATCTCGGGTTCGCCGACGGTGGCCGGCAGCTTTACCTCGACCGTGACGGTCTCGGACGGAAATCTGCCGGCTGTCTCCAGCGTGGTTCAATGGGTCATCAACGATGTTCTTTCCCTGCAGCCGCTGAGCGGCAGTCCGGTGCTTTCGGGGACGGCCGTCGGGCTTTCCGCTACCGCATCTGGCGGACGAAATCCGCGGTTCCGTTGGAGTTTTGGGGATGGCACACCGGATACGGCTTTTTCGAGTTCTCCCGCCGTCACCCATACCTTTGCTGCGCCCGGACGATTTCTGGTGACGGTTACCGCGCAGGACGATACCGGCCGCGAGTTGACCGCGAGCTATCGTCAAGGCGTCCACGCGCCGCTCGCCACCGGCAAACCCAGCCAGTCGAGCAGCGTGCTGTACGCCACGGTCGGTACCGGGGCACCTCGACTGTGGGTGGTGAACCCGGATCAGGACACGGTTTCCGTATTTGACGCCGTGAGCCGCGCGAAACTGTCCGAGGTCGGGGTAGGGGTATCGCCCAAGACCCTGAGCCAGAGTCCGGACGGCAGGGTGTGGGTGGCCAATGCGGGATCTGCGAGCGTGACGGTGCTACGCCCGGATTTCACCGTGGCCCAGACCATCGCACTGCCCCGAGGATCTCGTCCATTTGGCATTCTGGCGGATCCTAGCGGTACGGCGGTCTATGTCGCGTTGGAAGCGACTGGCAATCTTTTGAAATTGAATTCCACGACCGGCGCTGTCCTTGGTTCGCTGGCCTTGGGAGTCGACATTCGCCATCTGGCTTTGTCGCCGGACGGCACACGTTTGTTGGTCAGCCGCTTCGTCACTCCCCGACTGCCGGGCGAGGACACGGCGGTGGTCGAGACGACGGTCGGGGGAGTCAAACAAGGCGGGGAAGTCCTGTTGGTCAACGTCGCTGCATTTACCGTGGCAGGCAAGACAGTGCTGGAGCACAGCGAAGCTCCAGATACTTCCAACTCGGCCAAGGGGATTCCCAACTATCTGGGAGCGGTGGCGGTTTCACCGGACGGCCTTTCAGCCTGGGTGCCCTCGAAGCAGGACAACATCAAGCGGGGGCAACTGCGAAACGGCGGAGATTTGACCCACGACATGAGTGTGCGGAGCATTGCCTCCCGTATTCTGCTCGCGAGCGGGGTCGAGGATATTGAGGGTCGGGTGGATTTCGACAATGCAGGCATCGCCAGCGCGGCGGTCTTGGATCCCAAGGGCCTTTTCGTCTTTACCGCCTTGGAAGGCAGTCGTGAGGTGGCAGTGATTGATGCCTGGGCGAAGCGAGAGATCGTTAGATTCTCCGTCGGCCGGGCCCCGCAGGGCGTGGCGGTGTCTCCGGATGGTCGAACCCTCTTTGTGCAAAACTTCATGGATCGAACGGTGAGCGTGTTTGATCTGACCGCACTGCAAGGCGGCTCCGAAGCGGCTCCCGCTTTGCTGGCCACCTTGAATACTGTGGGAATCGACAAGCTGTCTCCGACGGTGCTGCTGGGTAAGCAGCACTTCTACGACGCGCGGGACACTCGCTTGGCGTTCCAGCAGTATGTCAGCTGCGCCTCCTGTCACAACGACGGCGGCCAGGATGGGCGCGTCTGGGATTTCACCCAGTTCGGAGAGGGGCTGCGCAACACCATCACGCTGCGTGGACACGGCGGCACGTCGCAGGGGCCGCTGCATTGGACCGGCAACTTTGACGAGGTGCAGGACTTCGAGGGGCAGATTCGCGCATTCGCAGGCGGCACCGGGCTCATGAGCGACGCGGACTTCCACTCCGGCACGCGTTCCCAGCCGCTGGGCGATCCCAAAGCCGGGCGAAGCGCGGACTTGGACGCCCTCGCGTCTTACCTGGCTTCCTTGACCAGCAACGGCGACAGCCCGGATCGCAACCCAGATGGCAGCCTCACGGCCGCCGCTGTGGCGGGACAGGCCGTCTTCCAACAGTTGAACTGCGCGCAGTGTCATTCAGGCAGCCAGTATACCGATAGTGCTCTCGGAGTCTTCCACAACATCGGAACGATCCGGAGCACCAGTGGTCAGCGGTTGAGTGCGGTCCTCACGGGATTCGACACCCCGACCTTGCGCGGACTCTGGGCCACCGCTCCTTATCTTCACGACGGTTCAGCTCTCACCTTGGAACAATCGATTCTTTCCCATAGCGGCGTTAGCTTGAACGCCACCGATCTCGCCAACCTGGTCGCATTTCTTCGTCAGTTGGACGACGGCGGCACGCTGGCACCCATCACTGGGACAGCGTCGACAACTCCGGCCAGCTGCGGATCGAGCATCGGCACCCTGACCGTCAGTGTAAGCGGGGGAAGCGGAGTGTATGAGTACAGCCGAAACGGAACGCAGTGGCAAAGCTCACCCGTGTTCTCCGGACTGGCTGCCGGCAGTTACTCGATCCAGGTTCGGAACAGCAATGGATCCGGTACCGTTACACTGGGTAGTTTCGCGGTGAGCGATGTCTGTCCTAACCTGACCGTAGCCGATCTGGCGGTGCGTGAAGATGCGGGCGGTGCCAGCGTTCAGGTGACTCTCTCTCAAGCCTCTCCGTTCGAGGCCCGAGTCAATTACAGCGTGGCGGCGGGCACGGCGATCGTCGGCGAGGATTTCGCTCTCGTGACGGGGACGCTGGTATTTCCGCCGGCTACCACGATCCAATCCATTCGTATCCCGCTCTGGGAGGATAACTGGGTGGAATCCAGCAAAACGATTCTGGTGACCCTCACCACTCCTCAGGGGGCACGGATCACGGATGGCAGCGCCGTTGTGACCATCCAGGACAATGATGCGGCGCCGAACCGTACGGGATTCAGGGCGCAATACTACGCCGGCCGCAACTTCGAGCGTGCGGTGGTGGAACGCAAGGATACGGCGATCAACTTCGACTGGCTGACTGCCTCTCCGGCTGCCGGTGTCCCGGCCGATGACTTCTCGGTTCGATGGACTGGCTCGGTGATTCCCGCTTACACGGAAACCTATACCTTCGCTGTTTCCGCCGATGACGGCGTTCGGCTCTGGGTCAATGACCGCCAAGTCATCAACCGCTGGACTGCCTCCAGCAACACGACGAACACCGTCGCGGTTGCGCTGACCGCCGGCACGCCAGTCAAGATCTGCCTGGAGTACTACGAGGCGACCGGGTTCGCTAGTTGCCAACTTCGGTGGTCCAGCGCCCGGACCACGCGTCAGATCATTGGCGGTGCTAGTCCGACGGGCTTGCGGGGACGCTATTTCAGCGGCAAGACCTTCACCACCCAGCTCATGGAACGAGTCGATCAGACCGTCAACTTCAACTGGGGAACGGGGACGCCTTCTAATGCCGTTCCGGCTAACAACTTCTCGGTTCGGTGGACGGGATCCGTGCTGCCGGCGTATACGGAGACCTATACCTTCTACACGACCGCCGACGACGGCGTTCGGCTGTGGGTGAATAACCAACAGATCATCAATCGGTGGACGGATTCCTCGGCGGTGGAGAATCGGGGCACGATCGCCCTCACCGCCGGCGTTCCGGCCACGATCCGCCTGGAATTCTATGAGGCCGGCGGCAACGCCCGTTGCGAGTTGCGCTGGTCCAGCGCTAGGACCACCAAGCAGATCATCCCGGCTACGGCCCTGTTCCAACCGGGCATGATTTTGGATCGGGCGCCGACGCTGACGGTCCCGGGGCCGCAGCAGCACACCGTCGGTCAGAGCGTAGCGCTGGCCATCCCTTGTGCGGACCTGGATGAACAGCCGGTGGTGCTCAGCGCGTCGGGCTTACCGCCGGGATTGACCGCGGACTCGGTAGGTAAACGGATCGTTGGTGTGCCTACCGCTGCGGGCAGCTACATTGTTTCGCTGCAACTCTGGGATGGGCTGTTCACCACGCGTGCGGATGTCCCGTGGACGATCCTCTCTGCCCCGGCCACACTCGCGGGTCCTAACAGCGCGGGAGTGCTGCTGACCCTGGAGACCGCTTCACCGGGCATGTTCCGTTTGGTGGTCGATCGGCCGCTCGACGGCGGCCTGGGAGTGATCCTGGAGTCTAGCACCGATTTGGTGAACTGGGAGGAGGCTCCCCCGGCTCTATTCCTCGGGCGAGTGGTCGAGACCTTGGGCGATCGCGAGCGGTGGACCTTCGCGGAACAGCCGCTGGGGCAGCACGGGTTCTGGCGCGCCCGACTCGTTGAGGCTTCGGCCGAACCCTCCCGCTGAGAGCGGGTCGGGCCGTAGGGGACGACGTCAGGAGAGTCCGCCTATTGCTCGCGACGCCGCAACGTCTTTTGAACGTTCGCCGAGGCCTCCTCACGTCGGCTCCTACACCCGAACTGTAGGGGACGACGTCAGGAGTCCTCGGTGCCGCCTATCGCTCGTGACGCCGCAACGTCGTTCGAACGTTCGCCGAGGCCTTCTCACGTCGGCTCCTACAACCCGAGCTGTAGGGGACGACCTGAGAAGTGCTACGCTCCCCGCTACGCCGGGGCTGCTTCCGGCTTCGGAGGCAGGCGATGCCATTGCGGGGCGAGAAGCAGCGCCGCCAAGGCCAATGAGATTCCCAGCCCCACGAAGATGGAAAGCCAGATGTCCTGGCCTTTGCCGAGCAGCGACTCGACCACGCCGGGAAGGGTCACGCCGAGCATTTGCCCGATCGATCCGCAGCCATTGATCAGTCCGTTGGCCGTCGAAGATCCTTTTTTGGTTCCAAAGTCGATCGCTGCGGCGCTGGATATCAGCGAATCGGGGATGAAGACTAGAAATCCCATGGTGAACATGCCGGCCCCCATCATGAAATGGCTCAGGGGCATGAACGGAAAGGCGATCATCAGGATGGCGAGAAAGGTCAATGCCAGAACCGCGACCGGCATGCGTTTGGAACCAAAAACGCGGTCGGAGAGGAAGCCTCCGAGCAACGTGCCGATCGGGCCCGCCAGATCGAAGAGGCTGCTGAGGAATCCTGAATCGGCCGTGTTGGTGCCCAACCGTTCGCTGATGTATACGGGTGACCAGAAGAGGAGCAGATAGCGGGTGGGTTTAATGAGAAAGTAACTGAGGGCGAGGATCCAGACCATGCGGTTCTTCAGCACGTCGAGGATCACGCTCCAGGTGGAGTCCTGCGGCTCGCGGACCGTTGGTACGGGAATATCGGTGCGCCTCGTCATGGTGGGGTTGCCTTGATACTCCTCGATCGAGGGCAAGCCCACATCCTCGGGGCGATTTCGTTGAAGGAAGTAGAACAGCACCCACACGACCAGCAGGAGAAGGGCGGGGACGATGAAAGAGCTTCGCCAGCCATAGTGCTTGGCGACGTAGCTGGCAATGATCGTTGCCACGAACCCGCCCAAGGCGTAGTTCGTGCACCAGAACCCCATGATTGTTCCTCGCTCCTTTTGAGAGAAGAACTCACCCATGTTTTTGTTCAGCGGCGCCCAGCCGCTGGCCTGCCAGATGCCTTGGGCTGTAAAAAACACCCCGATGAGCAGAGCTGTGTTGGAGAGGCCCATTAGGATGGACGTAATGATGGAGGCCATCATACCCAGCAGGACCACGCGCCGCGCTCCGAAGCGGTCACCCAGCGTGCCCCAGAGGAACTGGCCCAGCGCATAGCCCGCCGAATAGGATCCATCCATGGCGGACATTTGTCCCTTGGTCAACCCCATGACCTCGGGCTGCTTCAGCTCGTTTTTGGCCGCCGAGAATGCCTTGCGGGTCAGGTAGAAGGCTGCGTACGCCAGCCATGTCACCGAGAAGATCTGCAACCGCCATCGCCGATACATTTCATTGAGCGGTCTCGACATGCTGCATCCTACCGTCCGACAGAGAGTGACAGGGTGTCCATCCTAAAGTTCCATTTTCCGTTTCCCCCCTGGGTCCTCTTACACCATAATCCAGCCATGCAAAAGTGGATTAACGATTACGTTCAGGCTCAGAAGGCGGCGCTCGATTCCATTCCAGCGGCGGCCGTCGAGAAGATTGTCGCTCGCATGAAGGAGATTTGGTCTCAGGACCGCCAGATCTTTGTGGCTGGGAACGGGGGCAGCGCGTCGAATTCGTCGCATTTCATCACCGACCTCGGCAAGGGGGCTTCCGATAAGCTCTCGAAGCGTTTCCGCTGTCTCTCGCTCACCGACAACGTCTCCTGGATTACCGCTCTCGGGAATGACTACTCGTATGCGGACATCTTTTCGGGGCAGTTACAAAATTATGCCAAAAAGGGGGATCTCTTCATCGGGGTTAGCGTGAGTGGCAACTCACCCAACCTCGTCAAGGCCTTGGAATGGTGCGGCGCCAATGGCGTGGAAACCGTGGCCTTGGTGGGGGCCAAGCGCGGCCGCATGGCTGACCTGGCGAACCATGTGATCGTGATCGACTCGACGCATTACGGTCGGGTGGAGGATGCGCAGATGGGGATTCTACACATGCTCTGCTACGCGTTTATGGAGAATCCGGAGCTGGCCCGCTGATCGCCGGTGATCTGCTCGGAATCTTCCTCATGCCCGCCACGGATCATATCCGCAGCAAGCTGTCCCAGCTGCCGCATAAACCTGGGGTTTACCTGATGAAGGACCGGCTGGGAACGGTGATCTATGTTGGCAAGGCGCGGGATCTGCGCAAGCGTGTGAGTCAATACTTCCATCCTTCACGCCGCCTGGGGTGGGATGTGAAGTTCAATGCCTTGGTCGAGGCCATTCATGATCTCGATGTTCATGTGGTGCGCAGTGAGCCTGAAGCCTTGCTGTTGGAGGGGAAGCTCATTAAGGAGTTTCACCCTCGCTACAATGTCAGCTTCCGCGATGACAAACAGTTCCTGTTGCTGAAGGTGACCCTCAACGATCCGATTCCGCGGTTCACGCTGACCCGGATGAAACAGGAGGACGGGGCGCGTTATTTCGGTCCGTTTACGAACTCGGGGGCCATCCGGCGGACCCTGCACTTGGTGCGGCGTCAGTTCAACCTGAGGGGCTGTCGGCCCCTGACGCCCACCGAGGCGGACTACAAGCACTGTCTGTATGGGAACCTGAAGTTCTGCACCGCCCCGTGCATAGGCAACGTGACGCGCGATCAGTATCTCCAACAGGTCAACGCCGCCTGCGAGTTTCTCTCCGGGCAATGCGGCGAGATGGCGGATCAGTTGGAAGCGGAGATGAAGCAGGCGGCGGTCGCTCAGGACTACGAGAAGGCGGCGCAGCTGCGCGACGCCATCGCGGATCTTCGCAAAGCCACCCGCAAGACCAAGGAGTTCACGCGAGTTCCCTACAAGCTTCCGGTTTCATTGGATCCGGAACGCGATCTTCAGGAGTTGGCCAAGGTGCTGGGGCTGTCCGCCGCTCCGGCGCGCATCGAGGGGTTCGATATTTCGAACATCAGCGGTACCCTGGCGGTGGCCTCGCTTGTCAGCTTTCTCCGCGGACGGCCCAATCGCGCCCAGTATCGCCGGTTTCGAATGAAAACAGTCACCGGTCAGGACGATTTCGCGTGCATCGCCGAGGCAGTTCGGCGTCGTTACTCCCGGCTGCTGCGTGAAGCTACCGGAGCGGTGACGCACCCCGAGGAGGAAACGTCTGACTCCGCCGAGGAGCTGGAGCTCAAGGAGACGGGGCCGGTAGCGGACACCATCTCTGCGCCGCGCGATAAAGCGTCGAATTTACCCGACCTGATCCTCATTGATGGCGGGCGTGGACAGCTCAACATGGCGGTAGCCGAACTCAAGAAACTGGGTTTGGAGCGCATTCCGGTGATCGGATTGGCCAAGGAGTTCGAGGAGATTTACCGCCCTGGAGACGCGACTCCCTTGCGATTGGGATTAGATTCGCCGGCGGTGAAGCTCTTGCAACGGGTGCGGGATGAGTCGCATCGCGTCGCCAACAGCTACAACGCCCAGCTGCGCATCAAGAAGATTTCGGAAAGCATTCTGGACGACTTCCCTGGAATCGGAGAGGCACGCAAAGCGGCCCTCCTGAAGAAATTTGGCTCCGTTCAGCGACTTCGCGTGGCCACGGTGGAGGAAATCGCCGAGGTCCCTGGCTTCGGCGGCAAGGCGGCCGCGGAACTGAAAGCATTCCTCTTGGCCCGTCAGGCCTAGCGCCGGCTCGGCAGCAGCGCTTCCCATCTTCCCATGAAAATCAGCCATCTCCTCCTCCTGGTTCTGTTTAACGTGTTCTGGGCCGGGATTCTCTCCTTCAACAAGGAGTTGGAGAAGCACCTGACTTTTTCGAGCATTGTTACCCTGCGTTTCGGTCTGGCGGCGATTCCGTTCGCTCTCGCCTGGCGCTGGTTGCCCGGTCCTTGTCCTCGAGGGTGGAACCTGGTGCGCAGCGCGATCATGGGGCTCGTGGTTTTTTGCCTCGGCCAACGGCTGCAGGTCTACGGAAATCTCATGGGCACGGCCGGGAACTCCTCGGTGCTGATGGGGTTCGAACCCATCTTGACCGCGGTGGCGGCCGCTCTGTTCCTCCGCGAAAAGATTAGCATTCAAAGCTGGGTCGGATTCGTGCTCTGCCTGGGAGGCTTGGCCCTGCTGAATCGTGTGTGGGCGCCCGATTTCCATTGGACTGGACTGCTCGCCAGCCTGATCTTCATCTCCTCCTTTCTGTGCGAATCCGTCTACTCGATCCTAGGCAAACCGTTAGGCGCCACGGCCAGCCCATACAAGGTGGTGGGGATAAGCTTGTTTGCAGCCACGGGACTCAACTTGGCCCTGGAAGGGAGTCGGGCGATCCCTGCAGCGGCGCAGCTTCCGGCGAGCGCGTGGGCCATGTTGCTTTATATGGGCTGGCTGTGCACGTCGGGCGGCTATGTGCTATGGCTGCTGATAATCCGCGAAACGCCGGTGAATCTTGTAGCCTTGACGATCTTTATGCAGCCGCTGGCGGGAATTCTGATTGCCCATTTTTGGTTGGGAGAGTCGTTGCACTGGGGACATCTTTGGGGCGGCCTCAGTATTGGCGCAGGCCTCGCGTTTGGGTTCCTCAAGCCGAGCAAGCCGGTTCTGAAGGCCAGTCCATCCCTGGAAGGGTGAATTCGGTCTGCCCCCCCCGGACGTGGACAAGGATGGGCAAGGTCGCGGAGGGCCTGTGGACAACCGTCACCAGGCGGGTTCTCCACGACGTGGCCTCCTCCACTTCACTGCTCAAGTGCACTTGACGGCTCGACAGAGTCTCGCCCTACCTCGACTCGTCACGGCGGTAGGGCGAAACCCCGTTAAGCTCAGTCCAGGTAGGTGTGCGATTCGAAGTGGGTGAGTTGCAAAGTCGCGAAGGACTCGGCGGCATTATGCCGGGCTTTAAGCCCTCGATGGGGGGATGGTTACCTGGAGTTGTCACCCGCTGAATTCAACTTGAATCTCACGTATTTCAAATCACACTCCCCATCCCATCGCTTCTGGGTATTGCCTTGCTGGCCTGTCACGCTATCCTGCACGGGACTCTGATTTAGATTTATGGATGATGCGCGCAACGCCGGAAGACGGCAGAACACCCTCGGCAACTTTATATTCCTCAGCCGCTGGCTGCAGGCACCGCTCTACCTGGGGCTCATTGTCACCCAAGGAGTCTATGTCTACCGCTTCATGCTGGAGCTGTGGCATCTGGTGCATGACGCCACTTCCTTGGCGGAGACCCAGATCATGCTGGGGGTGTTGGGGCTAATCGACGTCGTCATGATCGCCAACCTGCTGGTGATGGTCATCGTTGGTGGGTATGAGACCTTCGTCTCGCGGCTCAACTTGCAGGGGCATCCGGATCAGCCGGAGTGGCTGTCGCATGTGAATGCCAGCGTCCTGAAGGTCAAGTTGGCGACGGCCTTGATCGGGATCTCGTCCATTCATCTGCTCAAGACGTTTATCGACGTTGAAAAGCACAGCGAGAAAGCTGTCCTGTGGCAGGTGATCATTCATCTGGCCTTTGTCGGCTCGGCCGTTTGCCTGGCGTGGATCGAGCGGATCGTGAATGCCAAGCCCTCGGGAGGGGGCGGGGGCCGGCATTAGAGGGTGGCGGTTTTGAAAGGGTGGGGAAGGTCAGGGGAGAGATCACATCCGGGCGAGAGCAGCTGGATGTTCTCTTCCGGGACAGGTGGGATAGCAATAGAACCCTTCTGAGCGTTACCCTTGGCTTTGAAAAGCTTCGGTCCCTATCCCAACGGGATTGCGCCTCAAAGCCCAGGGTTGAGAGGAACGAACTACCCTGGGAAACCGCCCCATCATCGTGCTTTTCCATCCGTGTTATCCGAGAGATCCGTGGTCACAGTCGGCGTTTCTAGTCTGAACTCCGATCCGCAACCCACCCTGGGGTTGTCCGAGTACGCACAACTCACCCAGGGTAGGCCCTCGTACCTCACGCCAACCCTGGGCTTTGAGGCGGAATCCCTTTGGGATACGGTGCGGCAATCGGGTCCCCAGAACAAAAAAGTGCGAGTGGTGCTCATAGTCCTCTACGGCTTCTTAGGACGTGACGGAGTGTGTAGTTTCTGCTGGCTCGAATCCGCATCCACCCGCAGAGAATCGCACCCGGGAACAGGATCGTTATTGAAACGGTCTCCTCGCAGAGCTATTTTGGTTGCTATGGAGCTGACATTCTTATGATTTGGCTGAAATTCCTGAGAGCGACTTTCACCACACTCCTGATATTGACCTGTGCTGCACGAGGAGTGCCTCCGTGGTATTTGACTCCGGTAGTGCCGGCGAGTCTGGACGAAACAGTCGAAGGGGGTGACAGCACATCAATCCCGTTCGCTTCCTTTGGATTTCCGAATTTTGAGGACTGCGATTCGGCTCGATACCAACAAGTAATCTCCGCGGATGAATTGAGCCGAATCTCATCTGAGACCTATTACATTTGGTCCATGATGTTGAGGGGAGATTCGTGTAACATCGAGGCGACCGAACTACGCAATTTCGCAATACGACTCTCGACGAGCGAACGCCAGCCGGATCAATTATCCGAGGTCTTCAACGAGAATGTGGGGGGCGACCAACTTGAGGTTTTTCGCACCGGCATCAGCGGTCTGCAAGGTGGTGGAACTGGATGCTCCGGCGTGCCGGTTCCGTTTGATGGGAGGAACTGGTATGTTTTCTCCAACGTCTTTCCATTTTCGCCCTCAAAGGGGAATCTCCTAGTCGAATTCGAGTACACGGGCAAACGCTTCTTCGGTCCTAGGGGCATCCTTATGGATGCTCAGACTATTCAGGGGGATGGCACATCACGAGTCTATGGGTGTCCTAGCGATACGGTTACGGCTCAAGTTACCGACACAACGGGGCTCGTTTTCATGTTCCTGATTGTTCGTCCTGAGCTAACGCTGATCGACAAGCCAGCAAGCGTCACGCTCGAGTGAAGTTATCGCCTTCCTTGGTTCCGGCTTCAATTCTCGGAAAAGTTAGGTTCAACCGCAAAGTGGGAGGACTACTTAGGGGCTGTTCAGGAAGAAGACCTCACTTTTCGACGTGCAGCATTGGAAAAGACGGCACTTGGGAAGACTCGTTACTTCCGCCTGTATTCAGAAACTGTTTCTCCGCCGCCCACTGGGTAGAACCAGGGATGCCCCATATGATTACCGGCCTGATAGACGATGAACGAGCCCCCCAGAGTCTCGTGACCTCGCCTCCTACACGGGGAAACTCCCGCGGCCACTCTCGTGGTGCTCAGTTCTGTCCTTTTCCTTATCCCCCTGCGACTTACTTCGTTACAAATCTGTAATCTCCCAGAAAGGGTCTCGACAGATTGCCAGGCCACTCTACTGGAAGATATAACGAACGATTTTTATGGAACAGGACGCAACTATGAAACCAGAACTGACTCTCTCGGTACGATCCAATTGGAGCGCCGTTGGCGGCGCACTTCTCGCCTTGGGCCTGCTGCCCGGGCTGGTGGAAGTGGCCTCGGCGAAAGATAAGGAAAAGGAGGACAAGCGCCCGCCGGTCCGCCTGGAGGCCGACACCACCCCGTTGCAACGGGATGGAAAATTCACCGCGAGCTTTTCCCATGTCGTGAAGAAGGTCAGCCCCAGCGTGGTGAAGGTTTATAGCACCACCAAGGCTAAGGTCATTCCCGGAGGCCGAGGACGAAATCCCTTCGCGGACGATCCGTTGCTGCGACGCTTCTTCGGTGAGGATCCGAGCGCAGGTCCGCAGCGAACCCCGCGCGAGCAGGGGCTGGGGTCGGGTGTCATCGTGACCCGGGATGGTTACATCCTAACCAACAATCACGTCATCGAGGGAGCCGACGAGGTTAAAGTGGCCGTGGGTGCTGACGACCGGGAGTACACCGCCGAAGTGATCGGCCGCGATGAGAAGACCGACATCGCTGTGCTCAAGATCGAGGCCAAGGACCTGGTTCCGATTTCCACCACCGATAGCGACGCAATCGAAGTAGGAGATGTCGTTCTAGCCGTCGGAAACCCCTTCGGGATTGGTCAAACGGTGACCATGGGACTCGTCAGCGCGACCGGGCGGGCCAGTCTCGGCCTCATGTATGAAGACTTCATTCAGACCGATGCTCCCATTAACCCCGGCAACTCGGGGGGTGCATTGATCGACGCGACCGGACGTCTGATCGGTATCAACACTGCAATCCTCAGTCGCACGGGCGGAAACCAGGGCATTGGCTTCGCGGTTCCCATCAACCTGGCTCGCTTTGTGATGGAGAGCATCGTCAAGGATGGCCGTGTCGTGCGCGGCTATATGGGCTTGATTCTGCAGCCGATGACGCCGGCGCTGTCCAAGCAGTTTAAGCTGGAAGGTGTCGGTGGAGCGCTCGTCGCCGAGGTGGCGCCGAACACACCGGCATCGAAGGCCGGACTCCAAGATGGCGATGTGATCATCGAGCTCGACGGCAAACCGGTAAAAGACAGCAAGAGCCTGCGTTTTCAGGTCAGTCAGACCGCTCCCGGGACCAAGATCGTATTGAAGATCGTTCGCGATGGCGAACGCAAGAAGGTGGATATGGTGCTCAAGGAACTGCCTGAGAACCTGACTGCCTCGCGGGATAACAAGAGCGCCGATGGACAGGTGGATGCTCTGGAAGGGGTCACGGTTGCCGACATTGATCGAGCGGCGCGCACCCGCTATGGGATTCCGGCGGACATGAAAGGGGCGATCGTCGTGCAGCTCGATGAGAACTCGGCGTCCGCCGAGGCCGGATTGAAGGTCGGCGATGTCATTCGCGAGATCAACCGCCAGCCCGTGGCCAGCGCCGATGAGGCGGTCGAGCTGAGCGAGCAGATCAAGGAAGACACCGTGCTTTTGCGGGTCTGGACACCCTCGGGTCGGGGGCAGGGTACGAACCGCTACATTGTAGTGCAGGAAGAAGCAAAGAAGTAAGCCAAACGAGAAATCCCACCATGACCGCCCTCCCAGTGCCACTTCCAAGGCATCTCATGGGAGGGCGTCCTATTTCCGCTTTGATTGATGGCTCAGCTTCCCGTTTAATGGACTCAGACATGCGCATTCTGGTGGTCGAGGACGATAAGAAGATTTCGTCATTTGTGGTCAATGGCCTCAAGCAGGCGGGCTTCGCCGTCGACGCCTGCGCGGATGGGGAGGAGGCTTTGATCATGGCGCGGTCGACCCCCTATGACGCGGCGGTGCTGGACCTGATGCTGCCGAAGCTGGACGGCTTGAGCGTGCTTCAGCAAATCCGACGCGAGGGAGTGAGAACTCCGGTGATCATCCTCAGCGCAAAGGCCTCGGTGGATGATCGGATTCGCGGCTTGCAGGCGGGCGGGGACGATTACCTCGCCAAGCCCTTCGCCTTCTCCGAACTGGTGGCTCGAGTGCAGGCACTCATCCGCCGAGCGACTCAAACGACAGAGCCCACTCGATTGACCTGCGCGGATCTGGTGCTGGATTTGTTAAGTCGTGAGGTCACCCGTCAGGGACAGAAGATCGAGCTTCAGACCCGGGAGTTCTCGCTGCTGGAGTATCTCCTGCGAAATCCCGGGCGAGTGGTCACCAAAACCATGATTTTGGAGCATGTCTGGGATTACAGTTTCGATCCGCAGACCAATGTGGTGGACGTGCTCGTTCATCGCCTGCGGACCAAGGTCGATAAAGACTTTGCCGTGAAACTCATTCACACGATTCGAGGAGTGGGGTATGTCCTTAAAAGCGCTTGAGGGGCTCACCCGCACCATCAGCTTTCGCCTGAACCTATGGTACGCCTTTGTGTTCACGGCGAGCGCCGCGGCGCTGTACCTCTTCATGTATCTGCTGCTCTCGAGCGCGATCGAACGCACGGACCGGGAGGTCATTGAGGCTCAGCTGAAGGAGTTTGAGGCGATCTACCAGGCCGGAGGGCCGCGGGCGCTGAAGATGAGGGCTGAAACGACTGCCGATGGGCGGAAAGCTCGGAACTATTTTGTCCGGCTGATTTCGCCGCAGCAGCAATCCATGATCATTTCAGTTCCGCCGGACTGGGTGGAATACGAATCCTCGGAGCTGTTGGTCGGCAACTACCAGGTCCAAGTCAAACGGCCCTACCTTCGAATCCCCAAGGACAACGAGCGCGACCTAACGATCGGCTCCAAGGGGATGTGGGACGGTTACGAGCTGCAAGTGGGGCGCATTACCAATAATCGGGAGATGCTCCTGGAGCCGTTTCGGAAGACGTTTTTCATCGTGATCACTCCCGTACTCGTGCTGGCCCTGGCGGGAGGAGCTCTATTCTCGTATCGTGTGACGCGCCCGATTCGCCAGGTCGTCGCCACCGCCAAGTCCATCATCGACACAGGTCGATTGGATGCTCGCGTGCCGGCGGGTCAGAGCAACGATGAGTTGGCGGAACTTGCCCGACTGTTCAACCACATGCTGGATAAGAACCAGGCGCTGATTCGCGGGATGCGCGAATCCCTGGACAATGTGGCCCACGACTTGCGCACCCCCCTGACTCGACTCCGGGGCATTGCTGAACTGGCTCTGCAGAAACCGGAGGATCCGGCGCACACCACGGAGGCTTTGGCCGACTGCGTGGAGGAGTCAGACCGTGTGCTCACCATGCTGAGAACTCTGCTCGATGTGGCGGAGGCGGAGGCGGGCGTGATGAGGCTGAGCTTGGAGCGCTTCGATGTTTGCTCGCTGCTCGAGGAGGTGATCAGCCTCTACGATTACGTGGCCGAAGAGAAGAGGATCAGGCTGGTTCCAGAGCTGGAGCGTCCCTGCTTTGCCACCATCGATGCCAATCGGATGCGTCAGGTGTTCGGAAATCTCCTGGATAACGCCATCAAATACACCCCGGAAGGAGGAACGGTGACTGTTCGAGCGCGCTCGGAGCAGGGAGCGGTCAGCATCCAATTCCGAGACAACGGAATGGGGATCCCCTTCGAAGAGCAGGAGAAGATTTGGGATCGGTTGTATCGGGGGGACAAGAGTCGATCGCAGCGGGGGCTCGGACTAGGACTGAGTTTAGTCAAGGCGATCGTGCATGCGCATCAGGGAGAGGTCAAAGTGGCCAGCCTGCAGGGGGAGGGCTCGGTCTTCACAGTGCGGCTCGTGGATCGCAGCAAAGCCTTCGACGGGGGGGCTGCTGGTGCGGATTCCACCGGGCAGCGGAACTACCTGCCTCCGACGGGACCAGCGCCCAAATCATTGGCCGGCTGAACACTAAAGTTTCCGCCTGGGCGGGCGTCACTTCGGGAGTGCGCGGCTTACCGGGACCGGCGGGCCGAACAGACGTTCATATTCTTGGAGGACATAACGATCTGTCATGCCCGCGAGGTAATCGCACACCGCGCGATGCCAGCCGATCTTTCGAGCCCGCTTGGCTACGAACTCCCCCAACTCCTTGGGATGCGTCAGGTAGTGTTGAAACATGGCCTTGAGCATGCGCACAGCCCGCATGTTCGGCTCGTGGACCACCGGATTGTAGTAAAGGTTTTGGTAGAGATACTTTCTCAGCTCCAGGTTTCGAGACCGGCGCTCGGGGCTGTACTGAACCAGCGGCACCTTTTGGCGGCGCGCGTCGTCCGCCGAGCGGATACCCACCTCGGCGATGCGAGATTGAGTGGTGTGAACGACATCCTTGACCTGGCCGTCGATAAGGCATCGGATGATGAAATAGCGTCGGCATTCATCCGGTAGCACGCCATGCTGTTTTTTGATCGTGCGGTTGGCCTCTGCCCAGATGCGAACGTTCTTAAGCAGGTGCTTCTCCGAGAGTAGTCCCCAATCGAGACCGTCATCGAGGTCGTGGCTATAATAGGCGATCTCGTCGGCCAGATTGGCGACCTGAGCCTCGAGGGACGATTGATGAAAGGCGGCTACCGCCTTCTGGTCGTTGGAGGGCGGGCGAGACTGGTGCTTGGACAGTCCTTCACGGGTCTCCCAGGTGAGGTTCAAACCCGGAAATCCCGGGTACTTCTGCTCGAGTTCCTCGACCACCCGGAGGCTTTGACGGTTGTGTTCAAACCCGCCATGCCCACGCATGACTGCATTCAGGGATTCCTCACCCTTATGGCCGAAGGGCGAATGGCCGAGGTCGTGCGCTAGAGCGATGGTCTCGGTGAGATCCTCGTTGAGCCGGAGCGCCCGGCTGATGTTGCGGGAGATCCCGGCCACCTCCATGGTGTGGGTCAGTCGGGTTCGCAGGTGATCGCCGGTGCCATTCAGGAACACCTGCGTCTTGTATTCCAATCGGCGGAAGGCGCGGGAATGAATGACCCGGTCGCGATCCCGCTGGAAGTGGGTCCGCCATTCCGGTGGTTCCTCATCATGAACCCGCCCCCTCGTTTCAGCACTCAGCTGGGCAAAGGGAGCTAGAAACTGGCTTTCGCGATGCTCCAGCTCCTCCCGAGTGCACGGCTGGGGGATCGAGGACATCGCCATCACTGGACCACCGGAACCTGGGAGAGCGACGCACCCCGCAGGTCAAAGAGCCGCCGGATCGTATCTTCGATCAGGTTGTTCGGGCACGAAGCGCCGGCGGTCACACCGATCGTGATGGGCCCGGGGGGCAACCAACCTTTGGTCTCGACCTCTGTCTTCTGGTGCAGATCGAAATGGACGATCAGATCGGTGCTCACCATTTTGGCCGCGTTCTTGATGAAGAAGGTCGGCAGGCGCTCTTCGCCCATCTCGGCAAGGTGGGAGGTGTTGGAGGAGTTGTATCCGCCGATCACGATCAACAGGGCGAGCGGTTCGCGCAGCAGCTTCTCCAAGGCATCCTGCCGATCCTGGGTGGCTCCGCAGATGGTGTCAAAGAAGCGAAAGTGCTCCGCGACATTGGCCGGACCGTACTTCGACTCCATGGTGGTTCGGAAGCGTCGCTGCACTTCTTCGGTCTCACCTCGAAGCATGGTGGTTTGGTTCGCCACGCCAACCGCGGTCAGATGAACGTCGGGATCGAACCCGGGCGAATGAGCGCCTTTGAAGCGGGTTAGGAACTCCTGCTTGTCACCGCCTTTGAGAATGTACTGACAAACGTAGTCGGTCTCGGCCAGGTTGTAGACGACCAGGTAGTGTCCCCCCGGTTGGGCCGTGGCCTGACTGCTGGTGGCGAGGGTCTCCTCGTGCCAGGACTTTCCGTGGATGATGCTCGTTACCGACTCCTTGGAGTACTGTCGCACGCGTTTCCACACGCTCATCACGTCACCGCAGGTGGTGTCCACGAACGCGCAGCCGCGGGCCTCAAGCTTGCGCCGGGTGGCGACCTCCGTGCCGAAGGCCGGGATGATGACGATATCCTCGGGGGTGAGTTGGATAATCTCCTCGTCGCTGGGCTTGCTCGCGATGGTCATGATTCCCATGCGACGGATCTGGTCGTTGACCTCCGGGTTGTGGATGATCTCACCCAGCAGCACGATACGTCGATCGGGATAGGCCTTGCGGGCGGCGTAAGCGAGATCGATGGCACGTTCTACCCCGTAGCAAAAGCCGAACTCCTTCGCCAGTCGGATGGTGAGGTCGCCCAGGGTCAGGGTTCCGCCAGCGGCCCGGATGCGCTCAACGAGTTCGCTGCGGTAGTGTGCGACCACCTGAGCTTGCACCTCGGTCATAATGTCCGGGCGTCTCAGGTTCATCTTGGCTGGCGCGGCAGGCGCGGGTAGTGACATATGCAGGGTGGAATCTAGCTGTTCCGGCGCGTGCGTCGAGGTGATTCTGGGAGGGGGGAGGGGGCGCCCCGACACCCACTGAAATTCTAGCATTGACCCCCGACGCTACTCTCATTAGCTTCTGCGCCCGATGATTTTCTTGGCCAACACCGTAGTTCGAGTCGTTGTCGTCGTTGTACGCGACTGACGCGGCTTGGGTGCTTGGTTCCAGAGCTCACAGGCCGCCCGCTGATCCCTGGTGAGGGACGCGGGTTTTTTGATTTGTAGAGAAGAACATAACACTATGCGACACACCATTTCAGTCTTGGTGGAGAATAAGTTCGGCGTGCTGACGCGCGTGGCCGGGCTCTTTAGCGGCCGCGGCTACAACATCGACTCGTTGAACGTAGCTCCGACTCACGATCCCAAGAGTTCCCGTATGACCATCGTGACTCGCGGCGACGATGCGACCGTGGAGCAGATCGTCAAGCAACTCAACAAGCTGGTCAATGTGATCAAGGTCCAGGACTTTCGAGAAGGGGAGTATGTCGACCGCGAACTGGTCCTCATCAAAGTCAAGGTGGAGTCCAAGACACGGGCCGATGTCATGCAGATTGCCGATATCTTCCGCGCCAAGATCGTCGATGTTCAACCCGCCAGCCTCACCATCGAAGTGACGGGTGATGAGAGCAAGATCGAGAAATTCATCGAGCTGATGCAGACCTTCGGCGTGCAGGAACTCACCCGCACCGGCAAGGTCGCCCTGGCTCGGAAGTAACGCGCCGCCTTCGAAAAACCATTTTAACACCAACTCCTAACACTCAATCGAACCCATGCCTGCAAAAGTTTATACCGACAAAGACGCCAACCTGAGCCTGTTCAAGAACAAGACCCTCGCCGTACTCGGCTTTGGATCGCAGGGGCATGCCCATGCGCTGAACCTGAAGGAAAGCGGCTGCAAGGTCATCATCGGGCTCTACGAGGGAAGCAAATCGATCGCGGTCGCCAAGGACAAGGGATTCGAGGTGTATCCCACCGCGGAAGCCGTTCGTCGCGCGGATGTCATCTTTGTGGCGCTTCCCGACACGAAGCAGGCGGCCGCGTACAAGAAGGACATCGCGCCCAACCTGGCCAAAGGCAAGACGCTGCTGTTCTCTCACGGCTTCTCGATTCACTTTAAAACCATCGTTCCGCCGAAGAATGTCGACATCATTCTCGTGGCTCCGAAGGGACCTGGTCATATTGTGCGACGTCAGTTCACCGAGGGCAAAGGTGTGCCCGCGCTCATCGCCATCTACCAAAATGCCAGCAAGCAGGCGAAGAAGACTGCCTTGGCCTGGGCTAAGGGCGTCGGTGGCACTCGCGCCGGTGTGATCGAAACCACGTTCAAGGAAGAGACCGAGACGGATCTTTTCGGTGAGCAGACTGTTCTGTGCGGTGGTGCCAGCGCGCTGGTTCAGGCCGGCTTTGAAGTGCTGGTCGAGGCGGGATACCAGCCCGAGATGGCTTACTTCGAGTGCTTGCACGAGCTGAAGCTGATCGTGGATCTGATGAACGAAGCCGGCATCAGCGGCATGCGTTTCTCGATTTCCGAGACGGCCAAGTGGGGCGACGTCAGCGTGGGACCCAAGATCATCGATGCCAGCGTCAAAAAGCGCATGAAGAAGGCGCTGAAGGACATCCAGACCGGCAAGTTTGCCAAGGGCTGGGTCAAGGAATACGAGACCGGCTACAAGAAGTACAATGCGTTGCTGAAGAAGGGCGAGAAGCACGGCATTGAAAAGGTCGGCGCGCGCCTGCGCAGCATGATGCCGTGGATGCAACGCCGTTCCATCAAGGGCGTTCAAGCGGCTTACTAATCAGCCGATTCATTTATCAGGAGCGGCGGCAGAGGCGACTCTACCGCCGCTTTTTTATGTCAACGGGCAGACAGGACGGCAGGGACCCGGGATTTGCGGTAGCACACAACCGAACTCAAGTGCCGCGCAACCATAGATTCTTATTGGTGTTGGACCGATTATTGTGGGAACCTATAGGAAGAGAATAATGAAGACCTCGCAACAACGGATGCGGAGTTGGGTCCTGGGAGTCTCGGTGCTGGCCATCGGATCGGCGCTCGCGCAGGATCCCGCAGATACACCGGAAGTATCTGGGGACCAAACTGATGCACCTCCGCCCGGCGAGCTGGCTCCGGCCTCACCTTCGGAGCAACCCGCGGACGGTGCTCCCGCGGCCCCTCCCAACGACAACCCGTTCCGTCGGATCGTGGAACGCAACGCGTTTGCTCTGCTTCCTCCCCCGCCTCCGCCGCCTCAGGACGCGCCTCCTCCGCCGCCGCCCCCACCTCCGATCACCGTCAAGCTGACCGGGCTTACCGACCTGAGGGGCAAGAAGAAGGCTTATCTTGTCCTGACCGAACAGGGGCCTAATAAGCAGCCCAAGTATGTGAGCCTCACCGAGGGTGAAGCGACCGACAATGTGGAGGTCTTGACGATCGATATCGGCACCAAGTTTGTGAAGATCAACAACAACGGTCAGTTTACGAACATGACCTTTGCCAAGATCGAGGCTGGCCCCGCCACGCCACCGCCGGGGGGGCTGCCCGGACAGCCCGGGTTTAATCCGCCCGGTGGCCCACGCATTCCAGGGGTACCGCAACCCAACCTCAATGCTCCCAATCCTGCGGCCGTCAATGGTGCTGGAAACGCAGCCTTGGAAAACTCCGGCTCCGTGATTATCGGCGGAGGAGGCGACAACGACGTCGTCCAACGCCCGGGTGGCCGGGGCAGGGTTTTTGTTTCAGACAGTGGCGCGTCCAGCGCTCAGCCGACGAGCTACGGAAACTCCGGAGCGGTCAGCTATAACACCGGCGTAAGCACCTCGGGTGGAGGTATCCCGACGCGCGACACTCGGACCCCAGCGTCTGCCACCGCCCCGACACCACGACCGGACCGACGCGGCATGGTTCCACGCTTTGAAATCCCGCACTTGGAACCTCCGATAGTCCCTACGCGGCAAACGGCTACCGGTCAATAATCGCCGGTGTCCCGCATCAGGTCGCCGGATGAAACTCATCCGCGTGATAGGAACTGCGCACCATCGGGCCGCTGGCCACGTGGACAAAACCCAACGAACGAGCCAGCTCGCCGTATTCTTCGAACTTGGACGGCGGAATAAATTCGACCACCGGCAGGTGTTTGAGGGTGGGCTGGAGATACTGGCCCAGAGTGAGAACATCGCACTGAACCTCGCGCAGGTCCCGCATCGCCTGAATCAGCTCCGGCTCGGTTTCGCCCAAGCCAAGCATGATCCCCGACTTGGTGCTGATCGGGTAGGGGCACCGCTGCTTCACCTTTTCCAAGACACGCAGGGACCGATCGTAGGTCGCCCGGCTGCGCACACTGGGGGTGAGTCGGCGCACGGTTTCCAGATTGTGATTGTAGACCTCCGGTCGCGCGGCCAGGACGGCATCGATCGACGCATCCTTATCGAGAAAATCCGGCACCAGAACTTCGATGACGATGCCGGGGTTGCGCTGGCGGACAGCTTCGATGGTGAGCCGAAAGTGCTCCGCGCCGCCATCGGGGATGTCATCACGAGCCACGGCCGTGATCACCACGTGACGCAGCTTCATCCGCGCGGTGGCCTCGGCCACCCGGGCCGGTTCATCCGCTTCGAGCGCGAGCGGCTTGGCCGTTGAGACGGCGCAGAATCCACAGGCCCGAGTGCAGCGATCCCCCGCGATCATGAAGGTCGCAGTGCCCTTGCTCCAACACTCCCAATGGTTCGGGCATTTGGCGCTTTCGCAGACGGTGTGCAGCTGAAGGTCCTGGAGCAGTCCGCGGGTTTGGGCGAAGGTGTTGTTGGTGGGCAGCTTCGTGCGGAGCCATTCGGGTAAACGAGGGCGCAACGGCACGATTGTTTCGGTGGAACAGCTCATCAGTTCAAAATAGTCCAAGCGGGAACGGAATCGTTTTTCCATCCAGCGGAGTCCATTAAAGCCAGTTCGTGGCAGGAATCAAATAAGGACTTGAGGGGGGGACGCTAACCCACCCGCCGCATGATCTCGGCCATCTGCAGAGCGGTTTGCGCGGCTTCCAGGCCACGGTTGCGTTTGGGGTCCAAGCAGCGTTCGCGGGCTTGCTGCTCGTTCTCGAGGAGTAGAACCTCATGGATGACGGGGATCAAACTCTGAACCTGGATCGAGACCAATGCTTGCGTGACGCTCTCGCCGATGTGCTGGGCGTGAGTGGTGGCGCCCCGAAGGATCACCCCCAGCGCGATGATAGCCGATACCCTCGGGTTGAGACGCCGAGCCAGGGCCGATGCCACCACGGGGATCTCGAATGCTCCCGGCACTCGAATCACTTCGATCTCCGCCACTCCCGCCCGCTTGAGGGTGGCCTCCGCTGCCTTCAGCATGCTGTCCACATAGCGCGCGTTGTAGGTGGAAGCGACGATGGCAAAATGGCCCCCGGCCTTCTTGGACTTACGAAGAGGTTTGATAGTTTGGAGCATAAGAGTGCGGTTTGCCAGGTGCCAGGTGTTAGGTGCCAGGAGAGTCTTCCGAGTCCCCTGGAAACCCACCCCAGGACCGGGCGCCACTAACCCAGCAGATGCTCGATGACCATCTGGTCGAGCGCCTGGTAGTCGCGCTGGGTGATGAGTGCCTGAGCGGCTTTCTCATCGAACGTTTGAACCTTCTCGAGCAGGCGGAGGAAGGTCCGACGGCTGTTGTCCAGATGCGCCAGCCAGTGTTCCACCTTGGTTGTCCGGAACGGATGAACGTCAAAGCAGACATACTCGCCATTCTTGCCAAAGCCATTGCGGTGCAGGACCCGAACCTGATTGAACGCGGAACGCAGGTTGGCGCTGCCGAACGGTTTGTCCTGGTCATACTTGAGCCCGTTCTGGTCGTTCAGATGAACCGACCACAACTTGCCGAAGGACATGGCGAACTCGAATTCGTCGGCCGGGTCCAGCCCCGCCAGGATGCAGTGAGCGCTTTCGATCAGAGCGCCGGTCCGTTTCGGATCGCGCGTCTGGCTCGCGACCGCCAGCACGTGGCCGATGGTGGGCACGTAGGCGTGGTCCATGGGTTCGTTGGGCTTGGGCTCAATCGCCAGGCGGATCTTGCGATCATGAGCCAGCATCTTATCGAAGGCTTCCACCAGCAGTTCCACGCTGCGCAGGCCGTTCTTGGCCTCACGAAGGTAGGTTCCCTCGCGGGCGAGCCACAGCACCAAAAGATCAGTCCCCAGAACTTTGGCGATGTCGATCGACTGGAGCGAGCGGTCGATGGCGTATTGCCGGCACTTCTTGTCGTTGCTGGTGTAGGCGCCATCAATGGTCATGGGGCTGAACCAGAGGCGAGGAGCGACCATCTCGGCGGCGATTCCGGCGTCGTCGAGTCGTTTACGCAGCTGCTTCGCTTCCTTGAGAACCTGGCTGTGGCTCTTGGTGTCGATATCGGGCACCGCGTCGTCGTCGTGGAACATCATGGCATCGAAGCCCAGCTCCTTCAGGGCGCTCAATTTCCAATCGAAGGATTGGGCCGGCCGAGTGGTGGGTCCGTAGGGATCCGCGCCCTCGCTGATGTTCCAAGGACCAAAACAGAAACGATAAGGATGCTTTTTAGCCATAAAGAAAATGTTGGGGGCCGAAAATAGGCTGGGTCCCGGGGGGAATGGAAGAGGAAAGATGATGCCTTTCGGATTGATATCTTCCGAAGGCCTTGAGCACCATAGTGGTCATGGCGAATACGTTCGGTCATTTGTTTCGCATCACCACCTGGGGTGAATCTCACGGGGGCGGTGTTGGGGTGGTGGTGGACGGGTGTCCGCCGGGTATCGAGCTGGCTGAGACCGATATTCAGCCAGACTTGGATCGGCGTCGGCCCGGCCAATCGAAAATCACCACGCCCCGCAAGGAAGCGGATACCGTCCGCATTTTGTCGGGCGTCTTCGAGGGGCTCACCTTGGGCACTCCCATCTCCCTGATGGTGTCGAATACCGATGCCCGCCCGGAAGCCTACAGCGAAATGGCGACCAAGTTTCGCCCCTCGCATGCCGACTACACCTATTTCGCCAAGTACGGCTTGCGGAACTGGCAGGGCGGGGGACGGAGCAGCGCGCGGGAAACGATCGGCCGCGTGGCGGCGGGAGCGATCGCCAAAAAAGTCCTGCAAGAGCGATTCGGGGTCGAGGTCCTGGCTTTCGTGAAACAAGTGCAATCGATCGAAGGAAAGGTCGATGCGGATCGAGTGTCTTTGAAGGAAGTGGAGTCCAACATCGTCCGCTGTCCCGATCCAGCGGCCGCACGGCGGATGATCCGGCTGATCGAAAAGATGAGGTCGGCGGGTGACAGCGTCGGCGGGATAGTGGGGGGCGTCGCCCGCGGAGTCCCTGCGGGATGGGGGAGCCCAGTGTTTGATCGCCTGGAAGCGGATCTGGGCAAAGCCATGTTAAGCCTGCCGGCTTCCAAAGGGTTTGATGTCGGCAGCGGTTTTGATGGCATCGAGCTGACCGGCCGGCAGCACAACGACGCCTTTCGCATGCGCGGGGGGAAGGTCCGAACGGTGACCAACCGGTCAGGAGGCGTCCAGGGGGGGATCTCCAACGGAGAAACCATTTATTTCCGAGTGGCGTTCAAGCCGGTGGCGACCGTAATGCATGAGCAGGACACAGTGGATGTGAAGTATCATAACACCACCCTCAAGGGTCGGGGCCGACATGACCCCTGTGTGCTTCCCCGGGCGGTGCCCATGGTGGAAGCCATGACGGCACTCGTGCTCTTGGACCACGCCCTGCGCCATCGGGCGCAAAACGAATGGCCGAAACGAAAGCGGTGATCGGGTGTCCAATTGAATGAAGTCGGGTGCCGTTGCGGCGGGATTCTAGGTTTTGCATGAATGAGACTCTTCCTCCTCGGGAGGTTTATCAGCGCCTGGTAGGGAACATCGGCCAGGTCATCCATGGGCAGGAGGTGGCCCTGCGCAAACTCTTCGCCTCCTTGTTCACCGGAGGGCATGTGTTGTTGGAGGATTTTCCCGGGACCGGAAAAACCACGTTGGCCAAAGCCTTGGCTCAATCGATCAACACTCGCTTTCGGCGGGTGCAGTTTACTCCGGACCTCCTGCCTTCCGACATTCTAGGAGTCTCGATTTACAACCAGCGGGATCAGGAGTTTCGTTTTCACGAGGGTCCAATTTTCACCAATATCCTGCTGGCAGATGAGATCAACCGAGCCTCCCCGCGAACGCAGTCGGCCCTGCTCGAGGCGATGGCCGAAGGCCAGGTCACCGTAGAGGGCGAGCGTCGCGTGCTGCCGCGACTCTTTTTCGTCATTGCCACGGAGAACCCGGTGGAGTTTCGCGGGACCTATCCACTGCCCGAGGCGCAGATGGACCGCTTCGCGATGAGATTTAGCCTGGGTTACGTAACGGAGGCGCAGGAGGTGGCGATCCTCAGCGCCCAGGAGAAGAGCCATCCGATCGAGACCCTGGGCCCGTGCGTCACGGAGCAACAGGTTTTGGAATTGAAGCAAGCGGTCACCTCCGTTCGGGTCAGCGATGAGCTCAAACACTATGTGGTGCGGTTGACGGCGGCGACGCGCGGGTTGGCAGGGGTGCAGCTCGGAGCGAGCCCGCGAGCATCCATCGCGCTGGTGAAGGCGGCCCAGGCGCTGGCCTTGTTCGACGGCCAAGACTTCGTGACTCCTGATCAGGTGCAAGAAGTGGCGGTTTCGGTGATCGCTCACCGGTTAGTGCTGGAGCAGCAAGCCCGCTTCTCCGGCGGCAGCCCCGAGTCGCTCGTAAAGGACCTCATCAAGAAGGTCCCGGTTCCTTCCTAGCATTCATTCGAAGAAGCGAGCAACCGGTTCATAGGAAGAGGCCGGTGGACGCGACACGCGACCACCGGCCCACCCACCACAGGGAGAACCCACCGCTGTGCCTCTCAGCGGTCTCTGCCTGGGCTCGATCCCTGATTCTCTTCCTATGCGGAAAGTCGCTTGCGCCCTGCCCGGACGCCGGATCCTTCCGACACTTTCCCTTACTGCAAGAGTCTTGCCAACATGCGGAGGGGTGATTCGGGCCCGAGGGGATCGAGCAAGTTAAGTTACCGAGGGCTCTTCCATGGTCCTCTCCTCCCGGAAGATCCTGATTTACTCGCGAATCAGCCTCATGCCATATCTTGCGCATGCGATATCGACGGTTCGGGCGAACTGAACTCCAAATGCCGGTGTTTTCCTGCGGGGGAATGCGCTACCAATACAAGTGGCAGGATGTCCCGCCGCAAGACATCCCTGCGGAGAATCAGGACAACCTGGAAGCCACGGTCCGCCGGGCCCTGGAACTCGGCATCAATCATATTGAAACCGCCCGGGGCTACGGCAGCTCAGAGATGCAGCTCGGTCGGATCCTGCCGACCCTACCTCGCGAATCCCTGATCGTTCAGACCAAGGTCGCTCCGGCTGCTTCGGCGGACGAATTCCTGCGGACCTTCGACAAGTCGATGGCCTATCTCGGCCTTGACTATGTCGATCTCCTGTCCCTCCATGGCATCAACAACCGCGATTTCTTGAAGTGGTCGCTGAAGAAGGGGGGGGGTGTGGATGCGGTTCGGAGTTTGCAGGCCCAGGGCCGGGTTCGGCATCTGGGTTTCTCCACCCACGCCACCCCGGACATCATCACCGAAGCGATTAGTTCCGGAGTATTCGACTACGTCAATCTGCACTGGTACTTTGTAAACGACCTGAACTGGCCGTCCATCGTCGAGGCGCACCGCCGGGACATGGGGGTATTTATCATCAGTCCCAACGACAAGGGGGGCAAGCTTTACGACCCTCCGAAAAAGTTGAGGGAATTATGCGGCTCGCTGACCCCGATGCAGTTCAACGATCTCTACTGTCTGTCGCGTCCTGAAGTGCACACCCTTAGCTGTGGCGCGGCGCGGCCTTCCGATTTCGACGAGCATATCGCGGCATTGCAGCACTATGACTCCCTTCCGGCCATCGTCGGACCGGTTGAGCAGCGGCTTCGGGAGGAGATGCAGCGGGTGCTGGGTGCCGACTGGTGTTCCCGGTGGCCGACGGGTCTTCCCGACTACTTGGCCGTGCCGGGGGAGGTCAACGTGGTGGAAATCCTGCGGCTGTGGACCTACGCCAAATCCTTGGATTTGGTAAGCTGGGGTCGTATGCGCTACAATTTGTTGGGGCAGGCCGATCACTGGTTTCCGGGAGAGAATGTGGCCAAGTTAGACTGGAAGCGGCTTGCCGACAGCCTTACGAACAGCCCATTTGCTGGGAAAATCCCCGAAATCTTGAAAGAAGCCCACCAGATGCTCTTTGATGCCCCCAAGAAGCGCGAAAGCCAGAGTTGAACGGATACTCAATTCGTCCTTGGACATTTTACCCTGATTCCTCTTAAATCCTGCGCGTGTCACAGCAGCAGCAGACACTTAAGCAAAGTGCAACGTATTCGGGTGTCGGTCTCCATAGCGGAAACCGGGTCACGATGACCATACTTCCCAGTCCCCCCAACACGGGCGTTCGTTTTCGACGCACGGATCTGGAGGATAAGCCGGAGGTGGAAGCGCGCGTGGACCATGTCAGCCAGACCAATCGGTCCACCAGCCTCGCCAAGGGCTCGGTGAAGATCCAAACGGTCGAGCATGTGCTGGCGGCACTCGCGGGATACCACATCGACAACGCGGTTATCGAGATCGATGCCAATGAGCCTCCCATCGCCGACGGAAGCGCCCGAGACTACTGTCGGGTGATCCAGCAGGCGGGCATTGTCCCGCAGAGCGAACGGAGAGAGCCCTATAAGATCACCGCGCCTATCGAGTTCAGCCAAGGTGAGACCACCATGGCGATTTTTCCCCATGACGGGTTCCGCATTACCTGCACCAGCGCCGACAAGGCGGGCCGGTTCACTCAGTTCTACACCTTGGAGGTGACTCCCGAGACCTGGCAGGTCGAGCTGGCTCATGCCCGCACTTTCTGCTTCTACGAGGAAATCGAGTACTTGATCAAGAACGGGCTGATTAAGGGCGGCTCGCTCGAGAATGCGGTCGTGATCCGCGAGGATGCGGTGCTCACCACCGAGCCGTTGCGGTATCCGGAAGAGTTCGTCCGCCACAAGATTCTGGACATCATTGGCGATTTGTCACTCGTCGGACGTCCGATTCGCGGTCATGTCATCGCCGTCAAGCCCAGTCACTCGGCCAACTGCGAACTCGCCCGGCTGATCCAAGCGCAGATTCGCAAGCCTTTGCAGGTGGTTCAAACCTTCGCTCCTCCCCCTCCGGCCGAGAAGGAGAAGCCGGTCGCGGCGGCGCCTGCCGCCGCCAGCGCCTCCGGCGGCAAGGAAATGGAAGGCATCATCCGCGATGGAGCCACCCTCGACAACATGCAGGTCATGCAGGTATTGCCGCATCGTTACCCGTTTCTCATGGTCGACAAGGTGACCAAGATCGAGGGAAACCGGGTAGTGGCGGTGAAGAATGTGACCGTCAACGAACCCTATTTCCAAGGGCACTTCCCCGGACATCCCATCATGCCGGGCGTTCTGCAGTTGGAAGCGATCGCCCAGGTCGCGGGCATTTTGATGCTCCGCCAGGCGGAGAACTTTGGGAAGATAGCTTATTTCATGTCCGCCGAGAGCGTCAAATGGCGCAAGCCGGTTCGCCCCGGGGACGTGTTGGTCATTGATGTAGAATTGACCAAGAGCCGGGGAAAGATCGGCAAGGCCAAGGGAACCTGCCTGGTCGACGGAGAAGCGGTCAGCGAGGCTGACGTAACCTTCATGTTGGTGGACCGATGATCGAGGCCATGACCATGACTCGCGCCTGCTCCATTCACCCCCTAGCGATCATTCATCCCGGCGCCTCTCTCGGCGCTGGATGTGAGATCGGACCATTCTGTGTGATCGGGGAGCATGTGGTGTTGGGGGATGGCTGCAAGCTGCACTCTCACGTGGTCATTGATGGCCACACCCAACTCGGGGCCCGCAACGAGATATTTCCTTTTGCCTCGATTGGATTGAAGACCCAGGACCTGAAGTGGAAGGGCGGGATCACTCGAACGGTCATCGGGGACGACAACACGTTCCGTGAGTATGTCACCATCCACAGCGCGACGAGTGACGGCGAGGTGACCAGCGTGGGTTCAGGCAACCACATTCTGGCCTACTGCCACATCGCGCACAACGTGACCTTAGGTGATCGCAACATCATGTCCAATGTCGCGACGCTGGCCGGACATGTGGTGGTCGAGGACCATGCCGTGATCGGTGGGCTGGCGGCGGTGCATCAGTTTTGCCGCATCGGGAGGATGTCGATCATCGGGGGCTGTTCCAAAGTGGTTCAGGATGTGCCTCCGTTCATGATGGCCGATGGAAATCCCGCCGAGACCCGCACCATCAACAAGGTGGGGCTGGAGCGGAATGGGGTAGGGGTAGAGGCTCAGAGTGCCCTCAAGAACGCGTATAAGATTTTGTTTCGGGAAGGTTTGACGATCTCGAACGCCTTAACCCGAATCGAGGCCGAGCTGCCTGCGCTGCCAGAGGTGCTGCACTTGCTGGACTTTGTCCGGAAAAGCGAGCGCGGGATTAGTAAGTAAAACAGCTCCGCACAAGCGGGATGCACAGCCGAACTCACGTCCAGTGGGTGCAAGTCTCACAGGTTCTCCATGAACCAAGTCTCGTCTGTCCTCCCGCACGCAGTGCCTTCTAGCCGCAACCACCGTCGACGCGATGCGATGATGTTTCTGAACTTCACAACTGCCATCCAATCGCGTCGGCGGTGGTTGCGGCTAGCGCTTGGCTGTTCCCCAGCGGCGGTGCATGAAGCGTTCGAAGGGAGAGAACATGATCTTGTCGGCCACGAGGCCGATCAGCACGATCACCAACATGATTCCCGCCACGGCGGCCATGTCGTGCACTTCGCGTCCGTAGTGCAGGAGGAGCCCCAGGCCCACGCCCGTTTTCTGGATGATGATGTAGATCTCCGCCGCCATGAGCGAGCGCCAGGCGAAAGCCCACCCCTGCTTCATCCCGCTCACCACAAACGGCAGCGAGGCCGGGAGTACAACCGCATACCAGGTGTGGAGGCCGGCGCTGCCCATGGTCCGCGCCGCTCGCGCGTAGATGGGTGGGACGCTTTGCACGCCGTCCGAGGTGGCCAGCAAAATCGACCACAGTGACCCCATGAGAACGATGAAGAACATGGAGATCTCATTCTGTCCAAAGGCGATGATGGCCAGCGGAGCCCAGCAGACGCTTGGCAGTGTTTGCAGGCCAAGGGCGATCACTCCGAGCGTGTCTTGGAGAAAGCGAAAACGGGCGTTCAGCAATCCGAGGGGCAGCCCGACCACCAAACTCACAAAATACCCCAGCAGCAGGCGCTTCATGGTGACCCAGCTCCCTTCGAACAGCTCGCCATTGGCGGTGGCATGCACGAGATAACTCAGGACTTCCGAAGGAGCGGGAAAGAGCGGGGAATCCCATACGCGCGTGCGCACCAACGCTTCCACGATCCCGGTGATGGCCAGGAAAATGACGGTGGAGAGAACGATTCGTTTCATTCGTGGACGTGCTCCTGATGCTCGTGAAGCGGGCGGATGTGGCGCTTCAGCGCCTTCATGATCAGCGTCGCGTGGCTCGCCAGATCGACGCTGTTGATATCGCGTGGCCGGGGCAGCTTGATCTCGAATTGCTCCTGCACACGTCCAGGATGCGGGGAGAACAGGATGACTCGGTCTCCGAGGCACACCGCTTCGCGCACATTGTGAGTCACGAAGATGATGGTTTTATTGCGTTTGGTCCAGATGTCCTGGATGTCGCCATACAACTGTTCACGAGTCATGGCGTCCAGGGCGGCGAACGGTTCGTCCATCAGCAACAGCCGAGGGTTGGGTGCCAGGGCGCGTGCGAGGGCGACGCGTTGCTTCATGCCTCCGGAGAGCTCGTGAACATTGGCGTGGGTGAACTTGTCGAGGCCGACGAGGTTGAGATAGAACCGGGCTACATCTTTACGCTCGCTGGCGCTGAGGCTGGGCTTGAGTTTCAACCCGAACAGCACGTTGCCCAACACGTCCAGCCAGGGAAAAAGGGCCGATTCCTGGAACATCATCATCCGCTCGCTTCCGGGGCCGGTGATGACTTTGCCATCGGCGAGAACTTGTCCTTCGTCGGGCATTTCGAGCCCCGCTATGATGTTCAGGAGTGTGGATTTTCCGCATCCGCTGGGGCCCACCAAGCAGACAAACTCGCCCTCGCGAATGTTGAGAGTGATCTCGTCGAGGGCTTTGACCGAACCGCGCTCGGTACGGAAGCTTTTGCTGACCTTGTCGATCACCAGCTTCTCGGGCGGCGCATTAATGAGTTCGTTGGGGACGCTCATTCAGGGATGGGTGTCTGGTTGCGTTTCCGCAGGATCTCGTTCATGGGGGTCAAAGCGTAAATGCGAGAGAAGTCGGAGGCTTTGCGGTAGAAGCCCACCTCATGCATGTCCTGCACGGCTTTGTGAAGCGAGGGTTTGATCGGATCAACCGTAAACTCCAGCCGTGGCCAGGCGGCGTCCATGATCTCCGGTGCAATGCCGCGCTTGGTTTCCGCCTTCAACTCATCGTTCAGCAGCCGTTTGGCCTCCTTCGGGTTCTGCGAGATCCACAGGGTGAGATCGAGATGGGCCTCGAGAAACCTGGTGAGCAGTTGGGCTTGCTCATTCAGAAACCTCACGCTGCTGACCAGGTGGGTGGTGCAGTAACGACCGGAGGTCGCTTTCCACAGGCTGGCCTCCTCAAAAAGCACTCGTCCTTGGGCCTCATGCACCAGGCGGGATACCCACGGCTCGACAGTCCAGACGGCGTCCAACTCGTGCTTCTTGAACAGGGCAAACAGGTCTGCGTTGCCGCTGGGAACCACGAGCAGATCGCCACCAGTCAAGGTGACCTTAAGCCCCTGGGAGATAAGCCAGCTCCGAGCGGCGATGTCCTGGGTGTTCCCCAGCTGCGGCGTGCCCAGTTGCTTCCCTCGCAGATCGGCTGCGGAGCGAATGCCGCTTTCGGGGTGGACGACGAGCGCGGCGCCTCCGCTGCAGGCTCCGGCCACCACGCGAACCTCTTTGCCAGCCGTGCGGGCGTAAGCGTTCAATGTCGGTGACACGCCAACATAACTAAGATCGATCGACCGGCTCAACAAGGCCTCCATGGCGCTCGGACCCGCATTGTAGGCATACCATTCGAGCTGGACGCCCTCGCCCAAACGCGGTTCGAACCACGGCTTTGCCTCTCGAGCCATGGCGCGGGCGATCAGCGCCTGCGCGTGGGTGATGTTGGGAAAATGGCCAATGCGGATCACCTGAACCGGCGGTGCGGCCGGCGAAGTCAGAGGCCACGCGACGAGCTGAAATATAACTATCAGCCAGCGAAAACCAACGGCCCAATCCAGGCCCACCACTCTAGCCGCACGAGTACAATGGCACCACATGGGGAGGAACCGGTTCCTGCCCCAACAACAAAGCGGCGTTTCATCGTTTACCGTCGGCTTCAAGGTGTAAACCCTACTGAAGCACTAGACAAACCGACAAGGGGAAAAGCCAGGCCGGCTCATTTTGGGGGGGTGAATAGTTCCGGGTGAGGGTGGCGCTTTGCCCAGGAGATTCCCAGCTCTGCTGTGGGGCAGCGGATCCGATGAGCCCGTTCATTCCTCGAGCAACGATCTCGCATCCTCCCCCTAAGAATCACCGTCGCGACAATTGCCTTGTCTCGATGGGAAGCCGGCCTAAACTCGACGCTGGTCCTCAGCGCATGCAACCACCTGAACCTATTAGTTTATGGACTTGGGCTCGCACCAAGTTTGAGAGGCTGTCAGTGGGAATGGGATGGAACAATACAACCAGGAAGGATTCCAGAGCCGCTGGTTTCAAGGAGGAATTAACATGGAACAGAGCGCGAGGTATGTAGGCATCAGGTGGAGTGGCTTGACGGTGCTATGCCTGATGGCAGCGGGTCTCTCGGGTCAGGCGCTTCAATCTTCTTGGGGTGGCGGCTTAGCCTGGCGTCCGGAAGCAGGCGTCTTGGCGGGACTTCTCCTCATGGCTGAACCGCGCTGGGCGCTCTGGATCATGGGAGCGGCCTTGCCCTGTGGATTCCTCCTGCAGCAACTCGCGGTCCCCACTTCGCCTGCCTGGGTGACCGTCTTGAGTGTGCTCATTCGGGTGGCTACGGCTGGTTTGGGCGTTCGCTGCTTCCGTCGAAACGCCAGCGTCCCGGCTCGATTTGACCGGCTGCGCGAACTGTACTGCCTGATCCTGTTTCTGAGCGTCGGAGCCGCAGGTTTGGGAGCGCTGGCCGAGACTTTCTTGACCGTACGCGGGGCGGGTTTGATCTCCTATTGGATGCAGTGCTGGGGGCGCGAGGCGCTGGGCTATCTCACACTGACCCCGGCTGTGGTGTGTGCAGCAGGCCTTTTGGAACAGGGAGCAAATCGTTGGAATTGGAGAAAAGTCGGTCTGACGTGGGTGCTGCTGCTGCTCACCGGCGGGTCTGCCTGGTTTGCCTTTCGCGCCTCCGCTCCCGATGCGCTGCGGTCGTTCCCGCTGGCCTATCTCCCGCTTCCTGCGTTGGTTTGGGCGGCGCTGCGCTTCGGACCCGGCGGGGCAGCCTCGACCTCGATCCTCCTCGCTGCGGTGATGTTCCTCAGTTTGCCTCGCGTGGGGGCTCTTGGTCCTTCGCGTTCGGCGGATGTGGCCCGACAGGTGGCCTGGGTCCAATTATACCTGCTGATCAGCTCGGGAATGGCATTGTTGCTGGCAGTGACCATTCGAGAACGAGAAAAAGCCGTGGCGGCGTTAGAGGAGAGCCAACGGCGGAGTCGCGCGCTAGCGGAGAACCTGCGTCAGACCGAGCATGATGTTCAGAAAACCGAGGATCTCTACCGGCGGGCGATCGCGGCGGCCAATGCCGTTCCTTATCTCCGCGACTACCGCACCGACCGCTTCGTGTTCATGGGGGACGGCATTCGTGAACTCACGGGCTACCCGGCGGCGGAAATGACAGTTGAGCTGTGGAGCACTCTGACGCTCGAGAGCCTAATGCGCGGGGAAACGGCCGGGCTCAGCTACGAGGAGGCCGTTCGACGCACTCGCGCGGGGGAGTTTCGACATTGGCAGAGTGACAGCCTCATCGTCACGCGCGAGGAGGAGCACCGCTGGATCTCCGATTCTTCGGTGGAGATTCTGGATAAGGAGGGGGTGCCCATAGGCTCGATCGGTATCCTGATGGACGTGACCGAACGCAAAAAGGCGGAGGATGCCGTCCGTCGGATCAACGTGGGTCTCGAGGGCCGGATCGCCGAACGGACGGCGGAACTGGAACTCGCGATCCGAGATCTGGAGGCGTTTACCTATTCAGTCAGCCATGATCTGCGCGCTCCGCTGCGAGCAATCGAGGGTTTTTCGAGAATCTTGCAGGAGGATCACGGATCCACCCTCACACCAGAGGCACTTGGCCTGCTTGCGCGTGTGCGGTTTGCGGCGGTGAAGATGGATTTGCTGATCAGTAACCTGCTCAGCTTTTCCCGTCTCAACCGCCAGCCTATGTCGAGACATCAGACCGACGTCAACACACTGGTGCGAGAGGCTTTCCAGGAGCTGAGGCTGGAGCAACAGGGACGCACTGTGCGCATCGAGCACCACGATCTACCCTCCTGTCATGGCGACCCGGACCTGCTCCGACAAGTCTGGCTCAACCTCATTTCCAATTCGTTGAAATACACCCGCAAGCGGGAGATCGCCGAGATTCAGGTTGGATTCGTGGAGGAAAACCAGGAGACCGTCTACTTCGTGCGGGACAATGGCGCCGGCTTCGACATGGCCTACTCGGACAAGCTATTTGGCGTCTTTCAGCGACTCCACCATGCGGAGGACTACGAAGGAATTGGGGTTGGCCTGGCGGTCGCACAACGCATCATTCGCCGGCATGGGGGGCGGATGTGGGCCCGCTCCGCGGTCAATGAAGGCGCCACCTTTTCCTTCACGGTGCCGTCTCGGCTTCCGAACAGTTCCCTCGGAGCCCGATCGACGTCTCAGATCTCAACCGACAACGAACCCTCCAGCCATCCAGCCTGAGAATTGGCCTCCGCGCTTTCCTGATTCCCTTCCACAGGGGGCTGTCGGTACACTGTGCCCATGACAATTGCTGAATTGCTCTCGAATGAGGAGCTCAGACGTGACGAATTTCCGGTGGTGCGCAACGAGATTTTCCTCGGGCACGCCGCTGTCTGCCCGTTGCCGAAGCGGGTTTCCGAGGCCGTCGCGCGCTTCGCATCCGGTTGCACCCAGGGCGATCAGGAGATGGTGCTCTCGCCCACGTATATTGCCGAGACTCGCCAGTTGGCGGCCCAGTTGATCGGTGCTGGTGCCGACGAGATCGCCCTGGTGGGGCCCACCTCGATTGGACTGAGTCTGATCGCCTCTGGGCTTAGGTTTAGAAAGGGAGACAATATCCTGATCTATCAGGAGGATTATCCGTCGAACGTCTATCCTTGGCTCGCGTTGGCTGAGAAGGGCGTGCAGGTGCGCATGATGAACATTCGTGAGCTGGGTAAAATTCGATTCATCGATGTGATCGGGCAGGTGGACGAGAATACCCGTTTGGTGGCCCTGGCATCCTGCCATTTTGTGAGCGGCTGGCGCCTCGAAGTGGAGGCCGTCGGCAAATGGCTTCGCGAGCGGCACATCCCTTTTTGTGTGGATGCGATTCAAACCCTGGGCGCGTTTCCGCTGTCCGCTTCCTGGATGGACGCCATGGCGGCCGATGCCCACAAATGGCTGCTGGGGCCTTGCGCGGCGGGGATCATGTACGTGCGACGGGAATTTCAGGAGCAGATTCGTCCCACGGTGTATGGGTGGCACAATGTGAAGTCTCCGAATTTTCTGACGGCGGACACCATCGAGTTTCGCAAGGACGCCCGTCGCTACGAGGCGGGGAGTGCCAATCTCCTGGGACTCGTGGGGCTGCGCGCTTCCCTGGAACTGATCCTGGAACTCGGAGTGGACGCGATCGCGTCGGAACTGCTGCGCAAACGAGCGATCTTGATTCCGGCGTTGCAGGCTAAAGGCTACACGGTCCTTCAGCCGCTAGCGGCCATGGCCAACGCGAGCGGGATCGTCAGTTTTCATCGCCCGGGAAGCGACATGTCCGAACTGCATGCACAGCTGTCCGCCAAACGAATCACGACGTCCCTGCGCGGGGATCGCGCAGGAAACCGTTACGTCCGCGTCTCGCCTCATTTCTACAACACCGACGCCGAGATTCAGCAATTCCTGGATGCTGTCTGACGCTTCGGATTCTGCTTGGCCTGGCAACCTTGGCTCCCGCATTCTGGAATCTGTTAACCGACTATGAACGCACTGCGCATCACCACCACCGCGAAGCCAAGCTCCAAACACGATCAGGTCTGCTTTCATACCAAAGACTCGCGGAGCCTGCCAGCGGTCTCCAAACTGGAGTTCAATGGCGCTCGAAACACCACCTGCCTACTTCGAGAAGGCTCTCGGCGTGTGCTCCATATCGGGCTGGGGCCCTCCTCGGCGCTGTCGGCGAATACGATCCGTCAGGCGGCCGGGCAGGGGGTTAAAGCCTTGTCCAAACTCGGAGCAGAGGGGATCTGTCTAGATTTGCGAGGGTTTGAGTCCCACGCCCAGGCCGCGACCGAAGGAGCGGTTCTGGCCACCTACCGGTTCGAGGATTTCAAGGCCCCGGACGCGCGCCGTAAGACACGCGTCCAAGTGCTGGAACTCTGGGTGGGACTCAGCGAGCGCTTGAGAGCGGAGAAGGCAAGTCGAATGGGGTGGGAACTGGCGGATGCCACCAATCTCACGCGCAGCATTGGGAACCAGCCCCCGAACATTTTGACCCCACGGAAGCTGGCCGATCGAGCCAGCAGCCTCGCCAAGTCCTTGGGCCTCCGCTGCCGGGTTTGGGATGAGAAGGCGCTCAGGCGTGAGGGATTTGGGGGGATTCTGGCGGTCGGACAAGGCTCGGCGAACCCTCCCCGGCTGATTTGCATCGAAGGCCCGGGCAACTCGGCCAAGGTTCCAACCGTGGTGGTGGTGGGCAAGGCGATCACGTTCGACACGGGGGGCATTTCCATCAAGCCGGCGGACCGGATGGAGGACATGAAGTGGGACAAGATGGGCGGCTGCGCTGTGCTGGGGATCGTTCAGGCAGTTCGTCAGCTGAAGCTACCGATCCGGCTCATCGGGCTGATTGCGAGCGCCGAGAACATGCCGAGTGACCGGGCGTATCGCCCCAGCGATCTGGTCACCACCTGGGATGGAAAGGTGATCGAAGTCATCAACACCGATGCGGAGGGTCGCGTGGTCCTGGCCGATGCTCTGGCTTACGGCCGCGAAACCTATCGCCCTGACCTGATGATTGACTTGGCCACGCTCACTGGAGCCTGCGTCGTGGCCTTGGGCGGAAAGCGCGCGGGGCTATTTACCGATGACGAACTGACTCGAGAGCGTTTGATCGCCGTCGGGGAGGAGACCGGTGACCGGGTCTGGCCATTGCCCATGGGCGAGGAATATGACGATCAAATCCGCAGCGACGCGGGCTTGGTCAAGAACACGGGCGGCCGAGAGGGTGGCGCGTGCACCGCGGCCAGCTTTCTGAAGCACTGGGCGGGGAGCACCAAATGGGTTCATCTGGACATCGCTGGGCCAGCAATGGGCGGCCGTGATGTGCCGCATCTGGAGAAAGGCGCAACCGGGTTCGGAGTGCGTTTGGTAACACAGTATCTGATGCGCTACGCCTCCGAGTTGTAAGCGAGGAGAGCCGTGCGGACACTCGGAGGGTAGCCGCTCAGCTCAAAACCTAAAAATGGAGTTGGCCCGATACCCCTCCATTCCATTGCCCTTATCACGGGCTCAGGCTTAAGGAGCTGAGCTGGCAGGCGGGGACGCTGGAGCCGGGGATCCCGTGGCATACGGCGCACCGAGTTGAATCCACTGGACCAGATCGACCATCTCCTGAGGGGTGAGAGGTTCCTTGCCAGAAGGCGGCATGGCTTCGTCATGGTCCGAGGGCAGAAAGATCCGCCGCACCACCTGGCTTTCGAAGGGATCGTTGGGCTTGATGCCGGGTTGTTCGCTCTCGCCCGGTTTGAGCGCGTCTTCCCGATTGTCCAGGCGATACTTGCCCTTTTGCTTTTCTTGGCCGTGGCAGCGGATGCACTTAGCTTCGAGCACGGGGCGGATCTTATCCAGATAGAGCCGGCTTCCGGGCACTTCAACAGCCCCGTTCACCGCCGGGGAGCTGCCATTCGTGCCCTGTTCCTCCGGTGCTTCATCCAGAAAGGTACGGATAAACTCGGGAGCGTTCTCCACCAAATATCTCGAGCCGTGGGTGAGGTTTCCGCCGTAATGACCGGCGATGACCAGCATCGTGAGGGTCACCAGCAAGGCTCCGCGGTAGGTCCAGCCTACCAGCCCGCCACCGCGAAAGCCCGTTAGCCGAGGAGATTTGATCTGCAGCCACAGAGTCAGGAGAGTGAGGAACGGAACGGCCATGCCGAACCAACGATGCAGGTCCAGGGTCTTCACTTCGTAGCCGCCCGATCCGGCTCGCATGATTCCCAAGGTTGCGGCGATGACGCCCGTAAAGAGACTCCAGGCGATGACCCAGGTCGTGATCCGATGCGCCTCCTCGCTGGGCCGTCGTGTCCGGTAAATCTCCAGGAAGAACGCAATGGTGAGAAAGCCGATCGGGTAGTGAAGAACCACCGCGTGGAATGGCGCCAGAAAGGGGCTCCACTCGAAAAGGTTCGGATTTGTTGTCATACGGGCCAAAGGACCATCTCATTAGACCGTCCTGTCTCCGGGTTATTCAAAAGGAAGCGGCTTCAACCATTGGCCGTTGGTGGTTCTCGAATGCTCCTGTGGGTTACCAGCTCGACGAACGTCAGTCCGCTGAGAAAAAAAGAAACGAAAAAAGGCCAGGGTTAACCCCAATGGCCTCTTCGCGCGGAATCGAATCCTGTGAGGCGCGGTCATCGGGCCTCGCAGGTGATCGAAAATTAGTGCTTCTCCTTGTGGGCGTCGTGGCAGGCTTTGCACGACTTGGTCATGGCACCGAATGCCGTTTTCGCCGCAGCCAGATCTTTGGCCTCAATGGCCTTCAGGATTTCCTCGCTGCCGTGGCGCATCATTTTGGTCGTGGCATCCGACCAGGTGCCGTCGGGGCAACGGCCATCATCCATCAGCAGGTAGCTGCCTTCGTTCATCATCGCGGCGTGCACCGCAAGTTGCGCCCAGGCTTTGTCGTCGGCCGGGGCGGTTTCGAACCCCTTCTTGAGGGCGTCGCAGTGCGGCTTGACTAAGCCCTTCATTAGCTGTCCGGTGGTGATCGGGCGTGTTTTGCCCTTCTTGGCCTGCGCTTGCGCCAAGCCGCCCAGGCCCAAAGTGGTGATCAACGCAGTCGCAATAAGTAGGAGACGTGTGGTGGATTTGTGGTTCATAGCGGCGGTTGAAATACCCTCGAAATAGTTGGTGTGTCAAACCGTACTTTGAACCTAGGATTGAGACCCCGCTACCGTCATTCACTCGTGAAGTTCTCGAATTCTCAGATTGACTTACTGTCCAACTTTCAGTACCACCCACTCGCTACCCCGACTCAAGTTTGTAAAGACGTTTCCTCTCGAGGTCGTAGACCCCCTCGTCCGGAACCGTGGACACTACAGAATGATGACATACTCTATGAAAGCTCACCCTGTTCGATTGTTAACTGCCTGTGCAGTCTCAACGGCTCTTGCCGTTGGGTCTGTTCAAGGCGCAACGTCAGAAATCATCGATCCTTCCTTAACCACGATCGGTATCATCGCCGGTGGCGATGAAGGGGAAGGATTGGATCTGGACGGCAACTTTCTCTACGCCCTCGCGATTGGCGGTAACCCTGGAGAATCCTTTCAAGTTCGAGACGCGTTGTTTCAAGGTTTAATCAATGCGGAAGTGTCCGGTGCCAGCCTGAGCGCTGGGAATCGGATTCTGAACTGGTATAACGTGGACTACGGCGAGTCCGAAGCGGACGACAACCTGGAGCGAGCCACGAGCAGCATTCGATGGAGCGATGCCGGGTCGGCAACACCAGAAGTGGTTCTGACCCTCGGTAGCCTACGCGTCGGGGCGACCTACCAGCTTCAGCTCATGTTCGGCGAGGCCTGCTGCAACCGTGGCTTCGATGTTTTCGTCGACGGGACCCTGATCGTCAAGGACTTCAACCCGGGTGTAGAGCAAGGAGGCCAGAACAATCGCTTGCAAGAAGCGTTGATTGCGCATCAGCACGTGGCAGGTTCTCCGACTCTCACCATTCGCTTGGACGGCCGTGGCGCCAGCGCCGACTATAACGACCACAATGCAATCCTCAACGCGGTAACCGTGGAACTGGTCTCGGCTCCCGGTGACACGGACGGTGACGGATTGGATGACGCCTGGGAAAACCTGTTCTTCGGCAATCTGTCTCAAACCGCCTCAGCCGACCCGGACGGCGATGGTTTGACGAATGCTGAAGAGCTGGCGGGCAGTTCGAATCCCACCCTCGCCGATACCGACAACGACGGTCTCACTGACTCCGATGAGATCAAAGTCCATCATACCAACCCAACCCGCGCGGATACCGACAACGATGGTCTCACCGATCGCGAGGAAGTAATCACCTATCATTCGGATCCGACCAAAGCCGATGGCGACGCCGATCTGCTGTCGGATTCCGTGGAAGTGCGGCGATACTTCACGGATCCTGCTAAAGCAGACACTGATGGCGATGGGTTCGGGGATTATGATGAGGTCCATCTATTGACCGATCCAACCAACCCGGCCCGCAAGCCGAAGTTCACGACCGCCAAGCGGTTTACTGGTCCTGCCGACGATCAGGGGTTGGATCTCACAGGCAACTTCATTTATGCCATCAGCTACGGCAATGCCCGTCCTGGCGGCCAAGTGCGCGACGCCCTCTTCACTGCGGACGACGTTGAAGGCTCAATAGTCGATTCCGGCCATGTTGCCGACAACTGGAATCAAGGCGTCAATTTCGGTGAGAGCGAGGAGCAGGTGGTTCTGTCCTCCGTCATCAGCAGCATTCGTTGGAGCGAGGCCGCAGTGGCATCCAAGCCGGCAGTAACTCTCACCTTTGGCAATCTGACGGTAGGTGCCCGCTACAAGCTGCAACTGTTGTTCGGAGAGTATTTGTGGGCTCGTGGCTTCAACGTGCTCATCAACGGTCGACTGGCGGTTCGGGAGTTTGCTCCCTATCAGTGGCAGGGCGGGTTCACTGGACCAAACAACTCCACGCCGCGGGATACCGGGGCCGTCGTCACCCACACTTTCGTGGCCACGGGGACGGAGCTGATCGTGGTCTTGGATGGTCGGGGCGTTACCGACCCGACCATGGCCGACCACAATGCGATTGTGAATGGCAGCACCCTCGAACTCGAGGAGGATGCGGCTGACTCAGACGGGGACGGCCTTTGGGACGCTTGGGAAAACCAACTGTTCAGCAACCTCACGCAGACAGGAACAGGTGACTCAGACGGCGACGGCCTCGCGAACAACCTGGAGTATACCCTGGGCACGGATCCCACGGTTTCCGACAGCGACAACGATGGGCTGAGCGACGGTCAGGAGGTCAACACCAGCCACAGCGATCCGTCGAGCTTCGACACCGACAACGACGGGCTGAGCGATGGCCAGGAGGTCAACACCACCCACACCGACCCGGTGAATCCTGATACCGACAGCGATGGCTTGAGCGATGGGCAGGAAGTCAATTCGAGCCACACCGATCCTGTGAAGGCGGACACCGACGGGGATGGACAGAGTGACTACATCGAATACTCGCTCGGTGAAGATCCGCTCACCGCCAAGCCGCGCACCACGGTCGCGAATGTGGCCATCGAGGCGATCAGCGGCGGCGATCCCGGGGAAGGGCTCGATCTGGAAGGTAACTTTGTCTACGCCTTCAATGTCAGCAGCGCCGGCGCAGCAGGTCAGGCAGGCGATGCCAACTTCACTGCGGACAATGCGCCGGGGATCCGTGTCACGGCTCCCAACAACATCCCCAATTGGGACACACCGGAATACGGTGAGAGCGAGGCCGACGACGTGATCGAAAAGGTCATGCAATCGATTCGCTACGGATCAACCGTCAAGGTCGAATTGGATGGGCTCCTCCCGGGCAGCACCTACAAGCTGCAGCTGATGTTCTATGAACAATGCTGCATCACCCGCGGGTTCAACATCTATGTGGACGGCGAGCTCGTTGCTCAGGACTTCTCTCCGCCAGCAGTCCAAGGTGGCGTCAACCTGACCACTTCCGGCGCAGTCGTCTCGGCTGAGTTGGTTACTCAACGTGAGAAGATGGTCATCATGGCGACCACGTTCGGACGCCAGGACCCGACCCTCACCGATCCTAACGCGATCCTGGACGGAGTCACCTTGGAGGCGCTGAATCTGGTCACCCGTCCGACTCTGACACTGACCCCCGCGGCGAACGGCCAGGTGACCATCGCGACTGACGGCACACTGCAATCCGCCGATAATCCTGCCGGACCTTACACCTCGCTCCCGCAGAACTCCGTCACCCTTGATCCGAAGGCGGGCGGCAAGCAGAAGTACTATCGCGGCAGCCGATAAACTCGAGCTGATCAGCGATTCGTTTCCTCACGAGAGACCGGACCAAGTTGGTCCGGTCTCTTTTTTTTAGTTTCTTCAGATCACCGCGGAAAATCCTCGTTCAGCGAACGGAGGAAAGCGGCCAGTGGAGCACCGTCAAATCGGCCAAGAAAGACTCTCTGCATCTCCGAATCCCCGTTCCGTAACTCCCCAGCCCGACTTAGCTCTGCCGTGAATCGATAGAAGAAGATCACCGATTCAAGGGTCGAAGCCTGGCCCGTATGCAGGTAAGGCGCTGAGGCTCCGAGCGCTCGGAGACCTGGGGTTTTGAATAAGGCCACCGTGTGCGGAAGAATCTCCAGAGGGTCATCCGAGCCAAATCGAGGGTGGAGAACCGCCCGGAGGGCATCCTGCACCCATGGGATCTCGCTATTCCCGTAGACGTTCCACAACCCCAAGTCCATTTCTCCTGGTCTGTCGGGCGTTGGAATTGACAGAAACCGACCTGTGGCGAGGGGGCGGACCGGACTCGGAGGAAGGTAGTCTTCCGGATGCGCCGCTCGTTCGGTTGCGCTCGGGATCAGAACCTGAGCGAACGCACCCTCCCCGTGAATCGCGTCGTATTCCCACTGCGTCGCGCCCGAATTGTGAAAGTCAAAGTCGGTGAAATGCGGGGCAGGGTGGCAGACCAAGCAGTTCCCAATGCCGACTTGTCCGGTCGACGGCGGCAGTGAGGGCTCCGCCAGGAAGATCTTCAACCCGAGCAGTTCTTCTGCGCCGAAGCGGTAAGCTTGGTTGAGGGTGGTGAATTCCCCGTCCGCCGGAGTCACAAACTGCGGGTTAGCCATCCGGGCAACCAGCTGGCGCAGCCGGCGACTGTAGCTGAGGTCGTCCTCGCCGGCTTGGGGCTGACGGGGGAGGGAGTTCTTCTGCAGGAACAGATCGTAGGGACTGCCATTGTAGGATCCGACTTCATTCATCGAGAACCGCAACGAGCTGAGGTAAATCTCGATCAACTGCGCAACCCGGTCGAGGATCTCCTCGTCTGGGGCTCTCGAGACCTCCAGTCGCAGGCCTGCGGGGAGCCTGAGCGGCGGTGGGATCTGCGGGTCGGTGCCAGCCAGGAGGCGTGGGTAGGATCCGCCCATCTCGGGACCCAGAAATGCGCGGCCGTCGTCTTCCCGGATGACCCGCGCGATGTGTTGAACCGCTTGAGTTCGCTCTTCGGGAAGCCAGCCGAAGTTCCGTCCCGTCAATGTGCCTCGAACGAGGGATCGGACGTCGGGAAACTCTCCATCATAATGGAACAACCCCCGGCCGGTCGGATGGATGGACAGGTTGACCAAGGAAGGGGAGTTGCGGACCGTTGTGCGGCGAGAGTCCCCCCGATCGGGAATGGCGGAACGAATCGCGAAATCCGCCAAGGTCCTCATCCCCGGGGCAGTTCCCCGAAACTCGTCCCCGAGGTGGCAGGCTCGGCAATTCATGGACTGGCCGAGGAACGGTCCTGGAAGAGCGCCGTTGACAGTAAGCGTTCGCGCCAAGGCCGGATCTCCGCCATTCGCCAAGGGGGCGTTGAGTTCGGAGCCGCAGTGGGCGGCGAAGAATTGAGCAAACCGCGTTTCGAGAAAGAGCCTTCTACCCAGGGTGACTTCCGCCGGATCCGCGAATGAACTTGGCTCGCCGGTGGAGATCGCTTGGAAGAAGCGTCCCCTCGCTTCTGCGGAGATGGGAAACGACACTCTCCCTTCGGCATCCGCGGTTTGGGCCGGCGACTGGCTCCAGATTCGGAAGTCGCCCGTGAAGTTGAGCCGGTAGGCGATGTCGGGAGTTCCCTGGACCGTGACCCGACTTACCAGGCTTTCAGGAAAAGTGATAGCCAGCTGGGGAGCGGCGGATTCCAGCCAGGGTGCGGCCATCAGTGCGCTGGCACCGCCCAGCCAGGCACAAACCGCGGGAAGGATGCTACAACGTGGGTGCGTCATGATTTACAACCACGAGGGGGCCGTGCGCGTTCCCACGGGGTGTGGCTGAAAGCTAGCAGCGCCCGATTCATCGTCCAAGTGGAATTCTGCGGCTTGACAGGCCTGCCAGCTCCATCGAATGTCGCCCCATGACCACCACTCCGAAACAGCGTGCGGTGCTATGTCCGCTTCTTTCTTGTGGAGCCGCTCTTCGAGTTCTCCTGCTGTGTCTGGCCCTTGAGAAAACGCCTTCCGGCCTCGCTGCGCAGTCCGCCCCCGCCAGTCTCGAGATTCGGTTGCACTCGGGTCTCACGATCACTGGAGCCGTCGGAAGTGTCTATGCCATCGAATACACAACCTCACCGGCAGTGAAGACCTCCTGGCGCTGTTTGAGCTTCCTTCAGCTGTCAACGCCGACCCATCTCTGGACCGATCCTACCCCTGCCACTGGCCCGCAGCGTTTTTATCGCGCGACTCTGGACGTGCGGCCGAACTTGGTGTTCATCCCGCCCGGTAGCTTTCGCATGGGAAGCCCCTCGAACGAGGTGGGTCGACTCCCAGATGAAGGTCCGCAAACAGTCGTGACTCTGACTCAAGGATTCTACATGGCTCGCTACAAGGTAACTCAGACTGATTATCAGTGGGTCGTGGGAAGCTACCCGAGTGTGTTTACCGGGGATTTCAATCGGCCGGTCGAGACGGTGAGTTGGGAGGATGCCACCAATTACTGCGCCCTACTGACTCGGCGGGAACGGGCAGCCCGAGTCATCCCCCCCAACTGCGTCTACCGGTTGCCGACGGAGGCGGAATGGGAGTACGCCTGCCGAGCCTGGACCACGACCCGTTTCAGCTACGGGGATGACCCTGGCTACACAAATCTGGCCAACTACGCCTGGTACGTTTCGAACAGCGGCCATACCACGCGGGCCGTAGGCGAGAAGCTGCCCAATCCGTGGGGACTTTATGATATGCATGGAGGGCTGTGGGAATGGTGCCAGGATTGGTATGGTCCCTATCCGGGAGGACAAGTGACGAACCCTCAGGGGCCAACTAGCGGCACCTATCGAGTTTATCGTGGGGGAAGCTGGGGATGTCGACCGGAGAAATGTCGCTCGGCCATCCGGGAGGCCAATCCTGAAGGTGAGACTGGATACGTCGGCTTCCGGGTTGTGCTGGCGCTAGCTGGTCCGTAGGCGGAGGTGGCACCCACGTGACATTGCGTGCGGAGACCTGCTGAAGCAGGAACTCCATACCCCAAGGCCTCCGTCCCCCGTACGGAGTTCCGCCTTCAGGCGGAGGGGGGCCTCGAAGTGAGATCGCGCGCCCGACCTGCTGAAGCAGGAACTCCGTGCGCCGAAAGGCCTCCGTCCCCCGTACGGAGTTCCGCCTTCAGGCGGAGGGGGGCCTCGAAGTGAGATCACGCGCCCGACCTGCTGAAGCAGGAACTCCATACCCCAAGGCCTCCGTCCCCCGTACGGAGTTCCGCCTTCAGGCGGAGGGGGGCCTCGAAGTGAGATCGCGCGCCCGACCTGCTGAAGCAGGAACTCCGTGCGCCGAAAGGCTTGTCCCTCGTACGGAGTTCCGCCTTCAGGCGGCCTGCTAGGCATGATTTTGCTCGAGTGAGTGAGTGTGGGTAAGCTAAAGATCACCCGTGCAACATCATCCGTCACAACCATGATCGGGAACGTTTTTCTGAACGGCCGTTTTATCCCGGCAGCGCAGGCTCAGGTTTCGATCTTTGATCGGGGATGGATGTACGGGGACGGCCTGTTCGAGACCCTGCGAGTCGCGAACGGAAAGCCTTTCCAATGGGACCTTCATTGGGATCGGCTCAGCCGTGGCTTGGAGTTTCTACAGCTTCGCGCCCCTTTTTCGAGTATCGACTTGCGCCAGGCAGCTGAGGAGTTGTCCCGTATCAACGGGATCTCAGAAGGGGTCCTCCGATTGGCGGTGTCCAGAGGAGTGGGGCCACGGGGTTACTCACCTCGAGGTGCTGAGCATCCAACCTGGGTGATGACGTTGGCCGCATTTTCCCAGAAACCCAACGGCGCGGAATCCGGTTCTCCATCGCAATGGCGGTTGGTCACATCGCGGCAGATCCGGCTGCAACCCGGGGCGCTGGCATCGATGAAGACGGCCAATCGGCTCCCCCAAATCCTGGCTCGTCGCGAAGCGGAGGAAGCGGGGGTGGAAGAGGCATTGGTGTGCAATGTGGCTGGGCAAGTGGCCGAGGCCTCGAGCGGAAATGTGTTTTGGATTCGAGAAGGAAGGTTGTTCACGCCGCCGATTGAATCGGGTGGGTTGCCTGGTATTGCTCGATCCACCATCGTCGGGCTAGCGAGTTCCCTGGGAGTACCGGTGAGCGAAGTCACCGTGCGGCCAGACGACCTGTTGCCTGTGGAAGGCATGTTCATCAGTTTGAGCACGTATGGGGTCATTGAAGTGGTGGGGCTTGACGGCACCCAGCTGAGGTGTCACCCGTTAACTCGGCAGCTTTGGCAGTCCTGGGAAGCCCTCGTGGCAGCCGAGACTAGCGGAAAGATGTAGTATGGTGGGATTCTCGAGATGAAATCAGGAAACATGTTAAGCGGTGGCCGAGCGCTGATCGTCGCTGCCATCTTGAGTGGGTTTGCGCTCGTGTGCGGAGCCCAGGTTCGGCCAGCGGCGCTCAAGGTGGATCTGCTCGGCGTGTTCGCCCACCCGGACGACGAGATTGAAGTCGCATCCACCTTGGCCTACTATGCGCACGGGCAGGGCAAGGTCGTCGCTGCGGTCTACTGCACCCGGGGCGAGGGGGGAGGCAATATGGTCGGCACCCAGTCGGGCGACGCGTTGGGCATCCTTAGAGAAGCCGAGGTGCGCGCCTGCCTCCAAACCCTGGGTGTGAGTTACTGCTACTTTCTCGATCGAAAGGATTTCGCGTATACGGAAAGCTTGCTCGCCACTCTGCAGCGGTGGAACCGGGACGAAACACTACGGGGACTGGTGCGCTATATCCGGGTGCTGAAACCCGAAGTGATCGTGACTATGGATCCTGCTCCGGTGGCTGGTCAGCACGGCAACCATCAGGCGGCCGGAGTGCTGGCCACGGAAGCGGTGGTGGCCGCCGCGGATCCTAAACGGTTCCCGGACCAGCTTAGCTCCGAAGGCTTGACTGTTTGGCAGTGTCGGAAGCTCTACTATACAGGTGGTGATGAAACCCTGAGTACTGTGATTCCCACGACCCGGGCTTTGGTGGATGGTCGGCAGCCTTGGCAGATCGCCGCGGAAGGCATCGCCCACCACCGTTCTCAAGCCTTTGGAAGTTTCACCGCCGGCCCTAGGATGCGGCAAGCCCAACTCTTCCGTCCGATCCTGAGTGTCCTGCCTTTGGCCAAGGAGGATGATTTGTTTCGCGGCCTCCCGACCACGCAGGACCGCCTGCTCAGCCCGGAGCCGGATCCCAAGACCCGCGCCGGGATCAAGATCGAATTCCAAAGCAGAGCTGCGATTTCCAATTATAACCGCTGGATTCGTGAGCAGCACATTGAGGGCCTGGCTCGCCGCGTCCCGGCCGATCTGTCCCTTGTTGCGGGGGAGGCGAACGAAATCCGATTTCAGCTGGCGAATCCCACCACCAACTCACTCCAGGGAACTCTACGCTTGGCAGGCCAGAGCGACTGGTTGCTGAGATCCGAGCAGGCTTCGTATCGGGTGCCCGCCGACCGTTCCCAAATGTTCAAGGCCCGCATCACTCCCCCCGCCCACGCCTTGGGCACCGCGGTCGTCCAGGTCGTGACCACTGACGTCAACGGAGAGACCCAGGCCAGCCTGATCGCGAATGTCGTGCCTCTGATCAAGGTCAGAGCCCTCACGGAGCCACCTTCGATGGATGGGAGTGGCCGCGGATGGGAGTCGACTCCGGTGCACTACATCCCCTTCACGCAGACCTGGCAGGGGAAGGTCAAGGATTCCGCGGACAGCAGCGGGGAGTTTCGGCTGGCGGTGGTCGATCGAACCCTCTACGTCGATGTTCACGTGAAAGACGATTCGGTCGTCAGCAATATCGCCCCGAACGACATCAAAGGGCACTGGCGTTCGGACTCCGTGGAAATTTGCGTCGATCCCAGCGGTGGGGCCGAAAACACCTTCAGCTGCTTCAAACTCGGAATCTTTCCCTTCGACAGCACCGGCCAGGTCAACGCCGCGCGGGATGCCGATGCGAGGCCAGGGCCGATCGCCCAGACAGCTCCCCGGACTCTCATTCGATCTCAGCGCACCGCGGACGGCTACCGCGTCCAGGTGGCTATTCCATTCCACGAGGCCGGAATCACCTTAACCCGCCGAATTGGCTTCAACCTCTTGATCTACGATGGGGACAAAGCCAATGCCGCGGGCGGGGAGAACATCAACAAGTCGAGGCTGGCCTGGTCTCCTCGTCCCGGAGTGCAGGGGCGTCCGGAGGACTGGGGCCGCTTGGATCTCGAGTAGCCTCTTGGCAAACTAGAGAAGATTTCGCATGATTCGCGGACATGGATAAAGACCAGGTCGCGGAGATACTGACGGAGATTGGGGTGCTGCTGGAGCTGAAGGGGGAGAACCCGTTCAAGACCCGCGCGTATGCCAACGCCGCCCGAAATCTCGAAGCCCTGACCGAGCCCTTGGCGACCCTGGTCGCCGAGCAGCGGCTCGGGGAACTCAAGGGCATTGGCGAGGCGCTTCAGCAAAAGATCACTGAGCTCGTGACCACCGGGAAACTGGAGTATTACGATTCCTTGAAGGCCTCGATGCCAGCGGGCCTGATGGAGCTGCTGACCATCCAAGGGCTAGGACCCAAGAAGGTCAAGGCCCTGTACGACAAACTGTCCATCGATTCCCTGCCCAAGCTTGAACAAGCCTGCCGTGAGGGCAAGATCGCTGAGCTGAGCGGATTTGGTGAGAAAACGCAGGCCAAGATTCTGGATGGGATCGCTTTTCGTCAAAAGTTCGCCTCCCGGCACCGTTTGGACGTGGCGTTAACGACCGCGGAGGCCGTTCTCGATACCTTGCGAGGCCACCCCGACGTCACCCGTTGCAGCCTGGCCGGCAGCGCTCGCCGATGGAAGGAGATCGTGGGCGACCTGGACTTTCTGGTTTCGTCCCGGAAGCCGGAGTCGATTTTGGACTTCTTCACCAGCCAGCCGGGAGTGAGCCAAGTGCTGGCCAAGGGCGATACGAAGGCCAGCGTCATCCTGGAGCACGGAATCCAAGCCGACCTGCGCGTGGTCAGCGATACGGAGTTTCCTTTCGCCTTGGCTTACTTCACCGGCAGCAAGGAGCACAACATTGTCATGCGGCAGCGCGCGATCGAGCGAGGGCTCCGTTTGAACGAGTATGGCCTTTTTCGATCGTCCGAGGAGACCCGCGATCCCCAGTTGGCCGTGCCTTGTGCGAATGAGGAAGAAATCTTCAAGGCGCTGGACCTCCAGCCGATTCCACCGGAACTTCGGGAAGATCATGGGGAGTTTGAAGCTGCGGAGCAGGGGAAGCTCCCCCGGCTTCTGGAATGGACCGAGCTCAGGGGATCGCTTCACAATCACTCCAACTGGAGTGATGGACATCATCCCTTGGAGGACATCGCCGCCCATGTTCACGAGCTGGGCTGCGACTACTGGGCGATCACCGATCATTCGCGCAGCTCGGCGCAGGCCCGAGGGCTTGATGCGGGTCGCCTGCGCACTCAGCTGAAGGCGATCTCCGAAATCAATCGCGGGTTTTCCGATGAAGGAAGTGACTTTCGTCTGCTGAGCGGCAGTGAGGTGGATATTCTCTCCGAGGGAAGGCTCGATTTTCCGGATGATGTGTTGAGTGAGCTGGAAGTGGTGGTGGCCAGCATACATCAGGGTTTTACCCAAAGCGAAGCAGAGATGACTAAGCGTTTGATTCGCGCCTGCGAGAATCGATACGTGCAGATGTTGGGACACCTCACCGGGCGGCTGCTGCTGGAGCGCGAGAGTTACGCCGTGAATCAGCAGGCGGTCATCGATGCCTGCGCGGAGACGGGGACCTGGATCGAGCTGAATGCGAACCCTTATCGGCTGGATATGGATTGGCGGCTCTGGCCGTACGCCCGCAAGAAGGGGGTCAAGTGCGTCATTAACTGCGATGCTCATCGCAATAGCCATGCCGGGTATCTCCGCTTGGGGGCTGGGATTGCTCGCAAGGGGTGGTTGCGTAAGGATGATGTCATCAACACCTTGCCTCTGGCCAAGCTCCGCGAAGCCTTGCGACTGAAGCGAGAGCGTTGAATCGTTCTCGGAGCACACCCCGCCGTACCCTGCCTCTGCTTGACCATTTGCCGGAACGGCCGATACTACACCAGATCAGGAGTTGTACTGTCTGACGCGATTTATGGATTGCCCTGGCCGGGGATCGAGGACACATTATTCGGACAGACATCCCTTTCACTGAGCTTATGAATTGTCGTTCTGCCCGCCTTCGCCCACTTGCCACCGTGCTGTCATTCCATGGGTTCCTGGTCCTGCTGTCGATGGCTGGCTTCATTCCATCGGCCATGGCTGGAAAGTATGGCCCCCAATCCTTCACCTTTGCCAATGGCACCGTTCCCGGAACCAACAACTGGAACGATGGGGTAGTGCTCGAAAGCACGTTCATCGAGTCGCTGGGCGCTCCCACCGCCTCGGTTCTGACCAACACCCTGCGTCTAACGCGGGATGGCTACACCAACACCAGCGTGGCCCTGAAGCTTCCGGACCTGGACATAGGGCAGGACATCTCGGGCTTCACGGCTAAATTTAACCTCAAACTCACGGCCACCGGCACTCCAGGAATGGGATTGGCACTGAATGTGGGGGATCTGCCTGCGGGTTATGGGGACGGAGAGCTGGGGTACTCGCTTGAAGATGGTTTGGTGGTCGGGCTCGATACTTATGTGGATCCCGAGACCGGTGAAACCGCCGGCCAGTTTGTGATTTACACGGATCGCTCCCGCATCGCTTCGTTTCCCTATCCGTTCGTTTTTGATGGGGTTTCCCGTCTGTTGACCGTTCGAAACGACAGCGCAGGCCTGGACATTATCTACGGCACCGCGGTGATCGTGGAGAATCTGGCCGTGCCCGGATACATTCGTCACGTCGGTGACCGCTTTGCCATCACTGCCCGCACGACTGAGAAAGCCACCCAAGACATCTTCATCGATTCTCTGGACGTAGCCACCACTCCCACTGCCTTTATCCAGACCGGAGGGGTGGTGATTACCGAGTTTCTGGCGGACAACGCGGAGGGGTTCGAAGACGACTACCTAAACGCTTCCGATTGGATCGAAATATATAATGGCGGCGCGACAGCCATGTCCATGGCCGGTTGGTATTTGACGGATGATCCTACCAACAAGACCAAATGGCCCTTTCCGGCTTTCAACCTGGCCACCAACAGGTATCGCCTGATTTGGGCTACCGGGTTGGACCGCCGCGCCACGAACGCGGAATTGCATGCCAACTTTAGCCTCGAGAAGAATGGCGGCTACCTGGCGTTGATCAGCCCCACGATGACGGTGGCTTCGGAGTTTCGTTATGGGCCACAGCAGGCGGATGTTTCCTACGGGGAAATTGGCTTCGCCCGTCAGTTGGGCTATCTCGAAACGCCCACCCCCACCAACAAGAACATCAGCCTGGTTGCGGACGGATTGCCGGCGGAAGACGTGGTCTTTTCGCGTGAGGGCGGGGTGATCTCCACCTCCGAACCGGTACTGCTTTCGATCGCTCCACCCAAAGCGGCGGGGGCGGAAGTTCGTTACACCCTGAACAACACGGTTCCAACCATCGCCTCACCGCTCTACACATCACCGTTCACGATCACGAACACCCGTAACATTAGGGCGCGCGTCTTCGCTCCTGGGCTACTGCCCGGCAAGGTAGCCAGCCGCACTTTCTTGAAGCTCGATGCTTCGCTCACTCAGTTCGCCGGAACTGGCAAGCCCTTCTCCAGCCCGTTGCCGGTCATTGTCATGGATAGCTTCGGGGTGGATGTTGAATCCGGCGGCACGGACGCCAGCGGCGGACGCCCGTTCCGTCCGATCTACGCGGCGGTGTTTGACAAGGACCCGGTTTCAGGCCGAGTGAGCCTGAGCTCCGTGCCATCGTTCCAGAGTCGTGGTGGCGCCCACATGCGCGGTGAGAGTTCTTCCGGTTTCGGACAAAAGTCCTACGCGTGGGAGATTTGGGACGAACGGAATCAGGATCGGGATGATTCGGTGCTTGGCTTGCCGGCGGAGTCGGATTGGATTTTGCATGGACCCTGGTCGGACAAGACCCTGATGCGAAATTACCTCGTGTATTCAACGATGAATGAGGCTCGCCCCGACTATCTGGGGTCTCGCACCCGATTCGTGGAGGTCATTTTCAATCAACGCGCGAACCAACCGGTGGCTTACGGGGATTATCGTGGCGTTTACTTATTGGTGGAGAAAATCAAGCGCAACAAGAATCGGGTGAACATCGAGAAGATTAATCCGAGGGTTACCGACTCCAATTTGATCTCTGGCGGCTACATCTTTAAGACCGACAAGAGCAGCCCTGGCTCCACCTCCTGGTCGACTCCCCGAGGCGTGTCCATCCAGAGTCATGATCCCGAGGCTTTCTCGGTGGCTCAAACCCGATATCTCACCGCTTATCTGACCAACTTCGAAGGAGCACTGACGTCTCCATCCTTCGCCGATCCAGTCAAAGGATACGCGGCCTGGATCGATGTCTCCTCGTTTATCGACGCCCAGTGGTGGGTCGAGATTTCGAAGCAGGTGGATGGCTACGTGTTTAGCACTTATTATCACAAGGATCGGGGTGGAAAAATGCGGGCCGGGCCTTTGTGGGATTTCAACATCTCCTTGGGCAACGCCAATTATGCCACGGGCGAAGTGCCTACGGGTTGGCTGTACGATGAATCGGGCACGGGCGCTTTGGCCGGAGGCCTTTGGTATCCTTCGCTCCACCGAGACACGGAATATCGCCTGCGAACTTTTGATCGTTATTGGGAACTGCGCCAGGGTGTTTGGTCAACGGCCGCCTTGATGGCTCGCATCGAGGCGGTGGTAGCGGTTATGCTGGACGGGAATACCAACCTCATTCGGAATGGCATGCCCGAAAGTGTGCAATCACCCGCCGCGAGGCAGTATCGCAAGCACCAAATCCTAGGGCAGGCTCCGTGGCCCAACGCTGCGATCGAGAGTTCGTTGACCACGTTCCAGTCCACCGTGAATTACATGAAGAACTGGATCACGACCCGGCTGAACTGGATCGACGACCAGGTTGCCAACGGTGTCTACATTTTCCGCCCTCCCGTGCTCAATCATCCTGGCGGCGCGGTGCCTTCGGGTTTTCAGCTGAACCTGAGCCCCTTCTCGGGCACGGCTCCCGCCGGTAAGGCGTACGTGAACGGAACGGTGTACTACACCACCGATGGATCCGACCCACGTCCGGCCAACTATCCGACTCCAACGTCTCAGGATCAGGTAATCCTAGAGGAATACTCCCCTGGCAGCTACTTCGTGCCGACCGCCGAGAACGGCGGGTCTTCGGTAGCCTTCGCTGACTGGACCGATCGCGAGCTAGGCCCGACGGCCTCCACTCTCGCCTGGACCGGTGCCAAAATGGGGCTGGGCTTTGACGACGCAGCCTCCCCCTTGTATCCCCACATCGGTGGCGGTGCCACCGGTCAGGGAGACATTCGAGAGGCGATGCTGGGGAAAAGCTCAACGGTGTTTATTCGCGTTCCTTTCACCGTAAACAACGACCTGCTCTCAAGGATTTCCTCCCTGAAGTTGCGCATCCGTCGAGACGATGCCTTTATCGCCTATATTAATGGCGCTGAAGTCGCGCGATCCAACATCCGCAGCAACGTCGTCGGTTCCTACACGAATGTGCCCAACGCCTTACCGGCTGGATGGCGGGACTCAAGCGCTGCGACGGCGATCGATCTCGTCGTTGGGGCAGGCGTGCCCCGTCTGGTGGCAGGAGAGAACGTCTTGGCGATTCTGGGTATCAACCTCAGCAAGACCGATGACGATGCGCTGTTCAGCCCCAAGCTTACGGCGACTCTCGCCAACATTCCCGCCACCCCGATCACGGCCCAGGCTTACACCGAGCCGCTCACATTGACCTCGTCGACCGTCATCAAAGCGCGAACGTTCGCGAACGGCGTTTGGTCTCCGCTGACCGTCGCAACCTATGTGGTAGGTGCTCAGCCGGCATCTAAGTCTGATTTGGTGATCTCGGAGATCATGTACAATCCCGCCGCTCCCACTCCAACTGAAGCGCTGGTATCGCCCAATGCTGCGGACTACGAGTTCTTGGAACTACTCAACACCGGAGCCGCGGCCATTGATCTGTCGCAAGTGCGGTTCACGAACGGTGTCACTTTCAATTTCAGCAGCGGCGATCCAACCGCTCTGGTCCTTCCGGCCGGCGGGCGGGTCGTGGTTTGCGGCGACCGAGCTGCGTTTCTGGCCCGTTATGGCAATCGTCCGGAAATCCGCATCGCTGGGACTTTCGTCGACAACCTGAGCAACGGCGGCGAACGTTTGACCTTGGTCGACAAAGCGGGGGGAATCATCGCTGACTTTCGTTACGAGGATTCGGAGCCTTGGCCGGTCGATGCCGATGGAGGCGGCTATAGCATCGTATTGGTGAACCCGCTGTCTAAGCCGGCTCCAGATTACTCCTTGGGAAGAAATTGGCGCTGTAGCGCGGGGTTGAACGGCAAGCCGGGTGAGTCCGACACCGTCCCGCTGACATTATCGCCACAGGGCGACACCGACGGAGATGGCCAGCTCAATCTGTTGGAGTATGCAACCGGCACCGATCCGTCGGTTCCGCTGGTCGTGAAAGTGATCCAGGCGAGCGTTCGAACTGTCGAGATCAACGGCGCTACCGCGACGCACATTGTGCTCAGCTACCGGCTCAATCTGCAGTCCGAGGGCGTCCGGTTCGACATCGAGGGCAGTCCCGACGCTGTCAATTGGTCTTCTGCCAGCAATGACTGGGTCTACCTATCCACGCAGCACAATGGTGACGGCACGGCCACGGTTAACCTGCGCAGCACTGTCCCAGCGCAGCAAATTGGCAAACACGTCTCCTTCCTGCGGCTGCGAGTGACGCAGTAGCGGGGGGGACCATAGGGCGGCTCGGTGCGGTTTCGTCGGTGGCGATGGCCCCGGCTAATCACGCCCCCCGGTGTCCGCCCAGACGCGTCGCTTGACGTTCGTAGCCGCTCAGGGCACAAAGGAGCATGCTTCGACGAGTCCTTCCGTTGGCCGCAGTCTTCAGCGTGGCGTTTTCCGCCTTTTCGGCATCCGTCGTCATTGACGGGCGTCGCTTCTTGGTCCAGGAGGGATTCACCGTTGAACGGATCGCGACTACCAACCAGGTGCTCCGACCCGTCAATGCCTGCCTGGACGACCGCGGTCGCCTGTACGTGACGGAAGCCAGTGGCTCCAGCCAGCCGCCCGCCGAGCAAGCCAAGAATCCGCGCTGGCGAGTCCTGCGCCTGGAGGACCGGGATGGCGACGGTCAATTCGAACACGCGGAGGTCTTCGCCGACAAGCTGCCCATGCTCCAGGGAATTCTTTGGCATGACGGAGTGGTGTATGTCGGTGGCACGCCGGCCATCTGGAAACTCCTCGACAAGGATGGCGATGGCCGAGCCGACGAGCGTGTTGAGTGGTGGAATGTGGGGCGTCCCTCCACTCATTGTGGAAACGAGGTTCACGGACCCTATGCGGGGCCGGATGGCTTCATTTACTGGACCAAAGGAGCCTTCGAACCCATCCAATGGACCAACGGCGTTTCGGGAAAAGCACATCTGGACCGGGGCGCGCACATCTTTCGAGCCCGCCCCGATGGATCCGAGATGGACAGCATTATGACCGGAGGCATGGATAATCCGGTGGAGGTCGCGTTCACCGCCGATGGCGAGTGCATCTTTACCAGCACGTTCATCGATTTCAGCCAGCCGGGTTTTCGCGATGGCCTGGCCCACGCCATCTACGGTGGCGTTTACGGGAAGGAGAACAGCAATGTCGAGGACCGAGCGGTGAAGCGAACGAGCCCGGACTTATTGCATCCGTTCGTTCAATACGGGGCCGGCGCTCCGAGCGGCCTCTGTCGTGCGACCTCTCCAGTCTGGGGCGATCCCTCCCAAAACCATTTCTTCGCAACATTGTTCAACTTGCACAAGATCACTCGGCATCAGCTCCGGGCATCCGGAGCCACGTTCACGGCCGACTCGACCGACTTTCTGAGCACGGACGACACGGATTTTCATCCGACCGATGTGCTCGAAGACATCGATGGCTCCATCGTCGTAGTGGATACCGGTGGCTGGTATAAACTCTGTTGCCCGACGAGTCAGTTGTGGAAGCCGGACGTTTTGGGCAACCTCTACCGGGTTCGGCCCCTGTCCAAGTCGGGCAAGCTGGTTCGTGCTCCAGCTTCACCCCCATCCCGCCGCGTCACTGCCAGCGTGCGAAAAGGCAACACCAGCGGCTGGCAGGCGCGCGTCTCCGAGGCCAAGGGGGAACCCTTTGCCACTCATGCTGCCATCGAAGCTTTGATTCGCACCGGGGCTGTCGGCGAGCTGCGCAGCGCTCTGGAGGCGCCATCGCCTGCGGTTCAACGGGCCGCGCTGATCGCACTCGCCGAACGCGATGGAACTGACCTTAAGCCGCAGGAAGTCACACCGTTCCTGACCTCCAGCGATGCCGAGCTTCGACGTGCGGCGGATTGGATTATCCGACGTCGATCGGACTGGGCGGAAACGCTTGTCGAATGGGCGAAGCTGCAGCTATCCACCTGGGCTCAGGAAGCGAAGGTGGCTCAGGTTAAAACGTTGATCCCGGTACTCATCAAGAACACGGATGGCCAAAAGCTGCTGGCGCAGGCCGCGGGTAATTTGGGTTACTCGCTGCCGTTACGAAACGTCATCCTGGAGGGTTTGGCGAATGCTGGGATCAAGGAGCCTCCCTCTTCCTGGAATAAGCTGGTGGCAGCTATCCTATCGGATCACTCGGCCGTTCAGTCCCTGGGCTCCGAAGCCGCCCAGCGCGACCTGTTCTCCTCCGCTCTCCGCTTGCTTCGGCAGCTGAAACCATCGGGGGCTGAGGATGCGGCGCAACGGGCCGCCCAGGATCTGGCCGCGAACCTGACGGCTCCGATCGATATCCGCCTTCAATCGCTCGCCAGCCGTTCGGCGCGCAGTCCGTTGGGTGCAGCTGAGTTTGACCTGGTTCGAACCCATCTCTCTCCTGACGTAAATCCCACGCTGCGCAGCCTGAGCGTTAAGGCCTTGACCCGATCGCAGATCGCCAGGGACCAGCGTGCCGCCCTGTTGGATGCTCTGCGGGAAGTCGGTCCTCTGGAGATCAATGCCCTCCTCCCATGTTTTGAAGAAGGAGCCGGCGACGAAATGGGGCAGCGGCTTCTGTCTTCGCTCCGCACCGCCAAAGCGCGGAACTCCCTTCGTCCTGAACAGCTTAAACCTGTGCTCGAAAAATATTCGCCGACGATTCAGTCCGAAGGCGCCGAACTCCTGGCTCAGCTCCTTCCTGATCTGAAACAGCAGTCTGCCCGCATCGATGCCTTGCTTAAGGAGCTGAAGTCGATTCCTTCGGATTCGAGCCGGGGCCAGGCTGTTTTCAACAGCACGAAGACGGCCTGCGTTCAGTGCCATCGGATTGGCTACGCGGGGGGGGAGGTGGGCCCCAACCTGACGCGGATCGGCGAGGCTCGAACCGAGCGCGACTTGCTAGAGGCCGTAGTCTACCCCAGCGCGAGCTTCGTTCGCAGCTATGAACCGGTGACCGTGATCACCAAGTCCGGGGATGCGTTCAGCGGGATGATCAAAGATGAATCCGACACGACCGTCACCCTGGTCCTCGGCCCGGGGGCTGAGCAGCGGATTCCCCGGGAAGACGTGGTTGAGCAGCGTCCCAGCCCCGTTTCAATGATGCCTTCCGGCCTCGACGAACAGCTGTCCCGCCAAGAGCTGGCTGACCTGGTGACCTTCCTTAAGAACACCCACTGGGGGGCGAAATAGGTTTGGTTTGATCCCCGGTTTAAGAGGTTCAACGTCCCGGGCATGACCAACTCGCTGAACGTACGTTCAGCGAGTTGGTATGTCCGGCCAAGGTTCCCGATCGATGCCCCGGTCGGAACCGCGATCAAGACCGGCTTGGTCCTGGGCTTCAGGTGGGCGCTTCGATGCCGATAGTTCTCTAGTGACGGAAAATGCTTTCCGAAAATGCTTCAAAAATGGGCATTGCGATACCGATAGGCCGGGCATAGGTTCTGACTACTAAGATATGCTCGAAGATCGATCTTATATGCGAGAGCCCTCCTACGGTCAGGGGTTGTCCGCATCCGCCAAACTCATGATTGCCCTGGGGGTAATCTTTGTGTTTCAGGCTATTGATCAAGCGTACATCCGATCCGGAGTCCAAGGCTGGTTGGCATTGTGGCCTGCGGATGTCTTGGGACGGGGCTTTATTTGGCAGCTGGTTACCTTTCAGCTGTTGCACGGGGGACCGATACATCTTCTGTTCAACTTGCTCGGGGTCTGGTTTTTCGGTCGGGCGGTCGAGTCCATCCATGGTCCGGTCCGGATGCTGCAGCTTTTCTTTCTCAGCGGCATAGCGGGCGGACTGCTTCAAATCCTCGTCAGCCTCATCATCCCGGGGTGGAGTTCCCCCGTGGTGGGCGCCTCCGCAGGCACCATGGGGTTTCTGGCGGCCTTCTGCTTGCTTGAGCCCAGTGGCACCGTGATCCTCTATTTTGTCCCGGTTCAGGCCCGGATCGTTCTCTACATCAGCCTCGGCCTCAGCCTTTTTTTGACCTTGGTACCGATTGACGCCGGAATGGCCCATCCCGCACATCTCGGAGGACTGTTGGCTGGAATGGCGATCATCCGCTATGGCTATCCCAACCTAAGCTGGCTCAGCGGCTGGTTCTCCCGCAAGAACGAGCCGCGAAGGTCCTCTGGAAGCAGCCGAACTTCAGGCTGGGCTTTGGAAAAAGTTGACCCGCCCGTCTCCCGTTCGGCGACCCCCTCAGGACAGGACTTCATCTCTAAGGAGATCGACCCCATTCTCGACAAGATCTCCACCCACGGCTTTCAAAGTTTGACCGCCGACGAGCGGAAGACCTTGGAGGCTGCCCGGCATCGCATGAAGAGCTAGCAGTGCCCACCTCCGACGCGCTGGCACCTGTTTTTCGTGTTTCGCGGGCCATCCATCCTCCTCTTTAGGAGAACCCCTCTCAACAAACAGGATCGCCCTTTCAGCGCGCGACCCACCGCGTTGGCGGACTCCAACGTCCATCCAGCAACACCCTTCCGACAAACTGGGCCCCGGGTGCTACCTTCGCATCACAGGCACCCACTCGTGCGCCCGCCAAAGGCTTACCTCCGGCGGCTCGAGGGTCTTGCCCATCCAACGTGTAATACAATTCCCCTTGATCCGGACGAGCCTGGAGTCGGAACTGCCCTTCGGATTCACTCGACGTCTTCACGCTTGGACGCGCGACAAACTGAGCCTCCATCCAGGTCAGCCGCTTGGTGAGCCAATCTTTCATCCAGTCGACCTCATCTTGGTAGGTCTCACCGATGAAGAAATTAGGGTTAACTCCCTGACCCAGGATGGGCCATTGTTGGAAGTTGCGCTCCTGCGCTTCGTTGAGGGTGGCGACGAGCTCATCGATCCGACTCATCAGGCGGGAAGTGGCGAACAGGGTTTCTCGCAACTCCCCCCACCGATCCACATAGCGTTGACCAAAGTCGGGATCCTCAAACAACCGTCGGAACCAGGTGTATTCCTGCTCATTCAGCTGCGGCCAAAACCAATATTCCGGAATCCATCCTTGTTTTCCGTTGCAGTTGCCGAAACTCAGATTCCAGTCCCACATGGGCTCCAGACGGATCTTGCCGCCTCGGTCCTTTGTGTAGAAGGTGCTGAATCGGTGGCCATCCACGTTCTTGGTCACCTCGACGAGTAGATGATAGTCAATAAACGAGCCCGGATCGATGAACGCGGCATAGCCGCGCTGGGGATCTATGAAATCGGGATCATACAGCGCCTTCTCGAATCGATCCAGGTGGCGCTTGAGCCAATCCCGCTGAACTGGAGTCACTTCATCCTCCTCCGGCTCCACCCAGTAAAACTGGTTTGTGCGCAAACTGGTCTGGAAGCCCACCTCCATCCGTTCGATGAACTCTTCGCCATCCTCGTTGTAAGTCGTGGAGCGAACCCTTCCCTCGAGTTCCTGAATAATCGGGCCGGTCAGGAGATTGGTCAGGGGACGGGGTGCCGCCTGCCGGGACCTTCGACTCGATGAGGAGATGGAACTGTCCGACGATTCTTTGCTTCGGGTGGTGCTGGAGCGGTAGGTGGGCAGGAAGCCTTTCGGATCGGCCGGAAAGCCACCCGGCGCCGTGGGAAAGCCCGTTTTATTGGTGCTGGATGACTGGTAAATACCTCCGCCGAGCAGATCTGGCGGACCATAGTAGCCACGGTCCACATGATCCTTCTTGAACACATAGCCACCGGTGATCGCTGGCTCGGAAACATCGGCCGGGGTAAGTTTAGCAATGTTCACGCGCGATTTGTGCCGTTTGATTCGCTCCTCAAGCACATAGACCCCGACATAGTCTTGTCTGGACAGGCGGCGGGTGCCATCGGTCACGAACACCTCGAGAAAGCGGGTTCGAGGCGCCCAATGTCCCATGGCATTCCCAAGTTCATAGGCCAGCACATCCCGCATGAGCGTCTTGTCGGGGTAGGGGGCGTAGAGGATAAAATCCTCATCCTTGGGCAGCCCCATCAAACTCGCCGCTCGATCTTCGCCGAATTCATCAATCAACTTGAGGGTATAGCTGCGTTTCGGATAACGAAGGGACGCTCGCCCACGAATGTTGACCAAGGCGTGCCCGGCGAAATTCGCAGGGCTCACCAGCGTGGTCCTGGACGGGCCGGCTTCGACGAATCGAACCATTACATGATCCTTTCGATCGCGGCTGAGCTCGGTTCCCTGCGTATCGATGATCGCCAAGGGTAGATTGGAAGTGAAAGCCACCAGGTCCGAATCGAGCAAGGTGTAATGCTCCGACCGCACCGGTCCCAGGTTGGTGACACCCTGGACTTCACGCCAGCGCAACCAGGCTGAGTTCGTCAGCACGAGTGCCCCTTTCCATCGAGGTGATTGCAGCACGGGGTCCTGCCCAGTTAGCGTGAACACGACGTCGCGGTCGGTTCGCGGAGCCGCGAGCGTAACCACAACGTTCGAGGCGTAGACTCCACCCGGAGGTGAAACGGAGGGTGCCTCTGGCAAGCGGGAACCTGGGTCGGCCGGCTGGGCTTCCAGGCACCGAGTCCCCGTGGCCAAGAGTCCCAACGCGAGGAGCCAGACCCACGCCCAGGAGCTCGCTTCCTTAGAAAGAGAGGTGGCAATCTCCGGTACTTGCGGAGTCGTGGCAACCATTTGCCGCCGTGGACCAGGACGTGCAGTCCTGGTTTCGGCAGGAGGCGAACAGTTTCCGATGGCGCGGTTGAGCTGCCTGGCATTCATACGCTTCCCGTGATGGCTTGGTGCCTTCGACAATGCAGAAGGAGGATGCTGCTTGGCAAATGGGAAAACTCCAGTTGATACTATTCCCACATCGCCCCGGATGGTCCGTTCGCAGGCGATGCCTATGCCGCCCCTGGAAACAATCCGTGGTTGGCTCAGAACCCGACGGGCTCTGGGTTTGCTCATTCAGCTGGGAATCACCTGGCTAGGCTTGGCGCTGGCTGGCGCTGCCGAGCGGCAGGAAGGAGAGCGCTTCCACCCGGTGCGACTCTCCATGCCGAACCCAGTCGTGCCCAGCGCGGCCGGCCGAGGGCTGCTGCTGCGCTTGTCTCCCGGCCGACAAGCATTCGAAGGGGTAACTTTCGCGATGGGCGGTGCCGTCGAACTTTTGGGCTTAGATGCCGCTCGCCAAGGCGAATGGGTTCCGCCCCAATCGGAGGTGTTCCCGCTGGCCGACGACGGCAAACTGGGCACGTTGCATCTCCTGCACGGCCTGATCGGAGAAGTTCGAGCAGGGACACCCGTCATGGCGGTGGTTTTCCTGTATGCCGACGGCATGGCACGCCTGACTCGTATCGCCGCGGGGGTGCACGTCAGACCCCTGAACCAATCGAGGCCATTGGCCGACCCGCACTCTCGGGTGGTTTGGACGGAGTCGAGCGCTGGTGTGCCGGGGGGCGGTTCTGCGATTTGCCTGACTCGGTTGCCCAATCCAAGACCTGGTGAACCGCTGCGTGGAATCCAGTTCGTATCCATGTTCAGCGATGCCTCCCCTCTGGTGGTCGCGGCCGCTTGGGAGGGGGAGCGTCCTCCGTCGATGATTGAGAAAAAGCCGACATCCCTCGAGAAAAGGGCGGCAAGTCTTTCCGATGACGCTTGGCGACGGCCCTTGCGACTGAAAGTCACGGAAAAACTGGGTGGCGCCCCGATCACCAATGCCGAAGCCTTCCTCAGCATCAGCGATGGCGAGGTTCGCTTTTTGCTCGATAAGGTTCGTTTGAACGCCGTTGGAGAAGGGACCGTTCATTATCCTCCCGCTCATACTGTTTCCTTCGACCTGGTGGTGCGGGCCCCCGGCAAGGACCCGGTGATCCTTTCCCAGAGCCGCGCGGTCGAGGGTGCCTTTCCGGAGACGATCACCACGGAGTTGTCCCCCGGCATTCAGGTCGGCGGGACGGTCCGGGACGCTGCAGGTAAACCGATCACCGGCGCCTTCGTGACAGCCTATGTGCTCACCTCGTTTCGAGGCCGCAGTTGGGGGCGGGCCGATCTGGAGACGGTGCGGACGGATAGCCAAGGACAATGGACTCTCAGTTCGCTCCCGGCGGAGGCTGAAGGCGTCGATTTCGAGGTGACTCATCCAGGTTTCGTGACCCGTCGTTTTCGAATCGACAGCGCTTCGGCCTCCACGGACCGATGGTCTCGGGCTTCCTTGGTCGAACGGGCTGCGGTGGCGACGCTGGAGCCAGCTCCTCAGCTCACACTTACCGTGAACGATGACGGCGCCAAACCGTTGGCGCAGGTGCTGGTCTCAACCCTCAAACAAGGCCGTCTTCCCGCGGTGCCGCTGGGCCGAACCGATGAGCGTGGTCAGTTTGTCGTGAGCGCGATCGATATCCCTTCCGAGTCCGGCCTCTTGCTCGAGGCCCCCGGGTTCGCGCCTCACCTCGTGCGCACCTCGATCGGTGACAGTTCGGAGAGCGTTTCGGTCGCTTTGACGAAGCCCGTGGTCCTCACCGGCGTGGTGCAAGATCAGCAGGGCGCGCCGGTGCCGGGAATGGAGGTGCGTCTCGAAACTTGGAATGAAACGCCACTTTTCCCTTGGAAGAGCGTGACCGATGAGCAGGGGAGATTCGCTTGGAGCAACGCCGCCCCTGGCACAGTGATGCTGCGTTTGACCAAAGCAGACTACCAACAGAACCGGTATAGTCTCGACTGGAACGCCAAGCAGGAGTTGCGTCTGACTGTTTACCGTCATTACACAGCCTCGGGCACGGTTATCGACGCAGTGACGCGCAAGCCGATTCGTGATTTCCGAGTGCTCCGGGGATGGAGCTACAATGTCGGAACTCCGATTCAGTGGGAACGCTACAATACCTTCCGGGGTCGCAACGGTGCGTATTCGGTAAGGCTGCAAAACTATGGATCCAATAGTCGACTGGCCGTCATGATCGAAGCGCCAGGATACCTTCCGATGGTGAGCCAGGAAGTGAAGGGGGTTCAAAGCATCACGCAAGACTTCGAATTGCATCCCGGCCGAGGGCTGAGCGGGGTGCTGCTGGATCCAGCCGGGAAGCCCCTGGCCAATACGACCCTCACGCTTCTGAGTGCCCAGGAGTCCGTCTATCTGGAAAAGCCAGGCCAGCCGAGCCGCTCCAGCAACTACTCCGACCAGACGAAGAGCGATTCCGAAGGACGTTTCGAGTTTCAGCCGCGGCTGTTCGCCTCGCGAGTGGTCGCCGTTCACGATTCCGGGTTCGCCGATATCTCGGTGGACGAACTCAAGGTGGATCGCCAGGTTAAACTTCAAGAATACGGCCGAATCGAAGGAACTTTCCAAGTGGGTGACGGCAACTGGAAGCCGGTCATGCAGCAGCTGCGCCTTCAGACCTTCTGGTTGGGCACCGGGGATTCCGGTGACCGAATCTCTGCCACGTCCTTGGGATTCAGGACGCTCCCGGCTGGCAATGGCCGTTTCGTGTTCGACAAGGTCCCGCCCGGGCTCCGGCAAGTCAGCTTGGAATACAAATTCACCAATCGACGCAATGCGGATACTCCCTACAGCCATGATACACTGGTTTATGTGCGCCCGGGTGAAACATCGGAGATTGTCCTGGGAGGGGCGGGACGCCTGGTTCGGGGGGGTGTGCGTCTGTCCGGAGCCGATCCGGAAATGATCGACTGGACCGCTGACGTTCACCGAATGACCTGGTTGTCCACGCAGGAGGAGGGCTTCCCGATGCTTCGGTTGAAAGGGGAGACGAATAGCGCGATTCGCGCCGAACGGATTCGGAAATATGAGGCAGAGCTCAGTCAGTTCATGAGCAGCCCCCAGGGCTTGCAAGTGCAGAGGAATCGACACAGCTACGCACTCGTGTTTCGTCCGAACGGGACCTTCGAGGTCGAGAACGTGATGCCCGGGCGGTATAGCATTCAGATTTCGCCCAACGAACATGACCCGGAGGGCTACAACTCACGTCAACTGGGCTTCGTGAGCCACGAGGTTCAGATTCCGGCGGGCACAGGGGATGGAGCGCCCTTCGATCTTGCACCCATCGACCTGGTGGTGCGGGGACTGCTGAAGGCTGGCCGCAAGCTCCCTGCGTTTCAGGTTGAAGGACTCGACGGGAAACCTATTACGCAGCAGATCTTCCAGGGCAAGGTGGGTGTTCTGTATCTCTGGAGTGCTCGAAACATGAACGATAATGAGCTTAAAATGCTTCGAGATTTGGTGCAGCCGGCCGGCAACGCACCAGCGCAGGTGGAACTGCTGATGTGGAACATCGACGGCGATGCCACGGCCTGTCGCAAGTTCGTGGAAGCCAGGAAAGTTCCAGGCCAGGTGTGCGCGTTGACTAGCCCCATCCAGCACCCGCTCATTGTGTCACTTGGGATCGAGAACTTCCCGAGTGCGCTGGTTCTGGACCCGGCCGGTAAGGTGGTCGGCTTTAACCTGCGGGGAAACGGCATCAAGTCCGCCGTCACCAGGGCGTTGCGCCCCGCGGCCCGTCCGCGCAGCACCACTCCGTAGCTCCTCGACTCTCGCCATGAACTCTTTCCTCTACGCGCCTCCGCGAGAGATTCCGGCAGTCCTTCCGAGTCAGGGGAGGGATCGTTTCTCGCGGAGGCGCGGAGAACGCGGAGGAGCACTCAATCAGTGAGAACCGACGGATCTTGCCGATCAGCCCGATCATAGCCAGGTTTCCTCCAAGAACCAAGCCTCGTCACCTCGGCTCCTACAAGGCTCGAATGGAAAGCCGAGACAACCTCCAAGGAAGGGTTTTGCCCACGGAACACACAGAACACACGGAGTCGGGGGGCCTTCTTCTTTTCCATCCGAGTCATCCGAAAAATCCGTGGTTAAACCTTCCGTCTTAGCTTTCTCTAGAACTGCTCGAACCTCCCTCAGCCCCCCCGGAGCCATCGCCACTTGAAAATGAGCTAATCCAGCATTGCCCTGGCACCCCTCTTTTCCGCACCATAGCGGAATGAGTAATCGAACCGAACCAAGCGATCACCCGTCTTCCGGACCTGGGGAGCAACGGTTTGTGAGTCTGGAGTCTCATGTCGCTGAACTGGAACGGATGGCGGATGAACTCAACAAGATCGTGATCGAGCATGGGAAGGCGATCCGACGCCTCCAGAGTCAACAAACGGAGATGAACGACACGCTTCGGACGGTCGAGATCGAACGAATCCGCAACACCAACCCCAAGCCGCCGCATTCCGCGCTGTGAAGCCCAGGCCCGGCGCCGCTACGTAAGCGGTCCGCTTCGCCCCTCGGCTAGACCGGCAATGGGCTGAGGAGCCGCACTTCCGACGCATCGAATTCCCATGGACCCCTTGGACGATCTCAAACGTCTTCTCCCGGAATGCCTCCTGTTTGACCAGGTTCGGCTCGGGTCACGTTTGGCGGTGCTGCTGCGGGAGCGCGGCCAGGCTGCCCCTTCTGCACTGCTCCAGGAGATCACTCAATTGCGCCACGCGGCCCAGCGCTCGGCCGAGGCCTGTGCGCTGCGGGCGGCCAACCGTCCGGAGGTGTCGTATCCTCCAGCGCTCCCGGTGAGTGGCCGTCGGGATGACATCGTTCAGGCGATCCGCACTCATCAGGTGGTGGTCGTGGCGGGAGAAACGGGCTCCGGGAAGACGACTCAGCTTCCGAAAATGTGTTTAGAAGCAGGGCTGGGAGTTCGCGGAAAGATCGGGTGCACCCAGCCTCGCCGAGTGGCGGCCACTTCGATCTCCCGCCGGGTGGCCGAGGAACTGGGGGTCAACCATGGGCGTGAGGTCGGATGCAAAATTCGGTTCTCCGACGAAACATCGTCCAAGACCTTCATCAAGTTCATGACCGACGGCATCCTCCTGGCCGAGGTGCAGGGGGATCCCAATCTGACGGAATACGATGCGATCATCATCGACGAAGCGCATGAGCGATCATTGAATATTGATTTCTTGCTGGGGCACCTACGGCAACTGATCAAGCGTCGATCTGATCTCAAACTCATCATTACCTCGGCAACCATCGATACGGCCCGCTTCTCGGCGGCGTTTGGAGATGCCCCCATCATCGAGGTCTCTGGGCGGGTGTTTCCGGTGGAAGTTCGCTACGCCCCGCTGGATGAGCTCGCCGAGGAAAGCGGCGATCAGACATATGTCGATGCGGCCGCGACCGCCGTGGAGGATGTGCTCACCAGCACCTACACGGGCGACATTCTAGTCTTCCTGCCGGGAGAACGGGATATTCGAGAGCTTCGGGATCTTTTGGAGTCCCGCGGCGTAGGAGGCGTCGATCTGATTCCGCTGTTCGGACGGCTGTCGGGAGCGGATCAGCAGCGGGCTTTTGGCGGCTCGAATCTGCGCAAGGTGGTATTGGCGACCAATATTGCGGAGACCTCGATTACCATTCCGGGCATTCGATACGTCGTCGATGCAGGATTGGCGCGCATCAGCCGCTACAACCCGCGCACCCGCACCAAGCGGCTTCCGGTGGAACCCGTGTCGAGGTCGAGCGCGAATCAGCGCAAAGGACGAAGCGGACGGGTGAGTGACGGCGTCTGCATCCGGCTCTATTCCGAAGAGGACTTTCTGGCTCGTCCGGAGTTCACCCAGCCCGAGATCCAACGATCCAACCTGGCCGAAGTTATCCTGCGGATGAAGGCCGCACGGCTTGGCGAGATCGAGACGTTTCCATTCCTGGAAGTACCATCGCCGGCCGCCATTCGTGCCGGTTACGAGTTACTGAGGGAACTGGGGGCGATCGACGAGCAACGACAGCTGACTCCCCTCGGACAGGATTTAGCCAAACTGCCGGTCGACCCAACCATCGCGCGGATCGTGCTGCAGTCGAGTCGGGAAGGGGTTTTGGAAGAGGTTTTGGTGATTGCCTCAGGCCTGAGCATTCAGGATCCACGCGAGAGGCCGTTCGACGACGCGAATGCGGCTAGCGCCGCCCACCGTAAATTCCAGCATCCAGGTTCGGACTTCCTAACCCTGCTGAATCTTTGGGATACGTTTCACGATCAGTGGGAGAAGCTCAAGACCCAGGGGCAGCTGAGGAAGTTCTGCAAAGCCAACTATCTCTCCTACCTGCGCATGCGGGAGTGGGTCGAGATCCACGGTCAGCTCTCGTCGACCTTCCACGACGTTCTCAGCCACTACGCCTTCGAGAGCTTGGATGACGAGGAGGACGACGAAGGGAAGCCCGCCTCGGGAAACCTCGAGCGCTCGGACGGAGCCGCTTCCAAAACGCCGGTAGTCAGCGTCCCGACCTCGGCCACGAAGCCTGATGATCCTCGGTTCAAGGCCATTCACCGCTCCATCCTGAGCGGGTTTCTCGGGCATGTCGCCCAGCGTGCGGAGCGTAACCTCTACAAGGCGACCGGCAATCGGCAGGTGGCCGTTTTTCCGGGGTCGGCTTTGCACGACAAACCGACTCCCCAGCCACCTCCGGCCAGACGAGGAGAATCCAAGGATCGGCCCCCCGCTCCGAAGTCGAAGCAGCCCGAATGGATCGTGGCCGGAGAGATCGTCGAGACCAGTCGGCTGTTCGCCCGCACCTTGGTGGGCATTCAGCCCGAATGGATCGCGGACTTGGGTGCCCATTTGTGTAAGCGGACCTATGATCAGCCGAGATGGGAACCGGCCTTTGGCCAGGTGATGGCCCGGGAGCGAATCACCTTTCAAGGCCTGGAGGTGGCCACGCGTCGAGTGGCCTACGGACCGATCGAACCTCAGACGGCTACGGAGATCTTTGTGCGCTCCGCGCTGGTTGAGGAGGGACTGCTGGGGGAGGACGAAACCGAGCCCGCCCGGGCCGAAGGAGGAGCCCATCTTCCTTCGCAACACCGGACTCCACACGTTCCGGGACGCCGAAGATGGCAGATCCATAGTGTTGGGTTCTTTGAGAAAAACCGCCTGCTGCGGGAGAAAATCGAAATGTGGCGCACGCGCACCCGGCATCATGCGCTGGGCAACGTCGACGATGCCTTGTTCCGTTTTTACCTCCCCCAGTTGACGGGGGTGAGTTCTGTTCACGAGTTAAACGAGCTCCTCCGCCGTCGGCTCCCCATCGAGCCCGACTTCCTGTGCATTCCAGAGTCGGAGCTCATCGGCGATCTCGATCTCAGTTTCGATGCTTCGGCCTTTCCCACCTCGGTTCAAGTCGGGGCACAGCCCGTGGCGATCACCTACGCCTACGCTCCCGGCGAGGAGCATGACGGTCCCACGCTGCAAGTGCCCCTGGGAATGCTCGCTGCCTTGAAGGACACAACGGTGGTCTGGAGCGTTCCCGGGCTGCGGGAAGAGCAAATTAGCCATTTGTTGCGGGAGCTTCCGAAAGCCTTACGCCGTGACCTTCAGCCCTTCGCGCCCAAGGTGAAGGAGATTGCTGCGGAATTTCGTCCGACCGGCGATCGGTTTCTCGACGAGCTGGCCGCCTTTATTTCGAAGAAGTATCGGGTGATCGTCCCCTCCGGCACCTGGACTCCGGAGCAGCTGCCGAACCATCTGCGACCGCGCGTGGAGGTGCTCGGGCCCGACCGCAAAACGTTAGCCTGGAGCCGCGATCTCCTGGCCCTGGAAAAGCGGCTGACCACCGTCAAGGCCCCGGCGCTGGATGAGCTGTGGAAAACGGCCACTCGGCAGTGGGAAAAGGACGCGTTGACCACGTGGTCGCTGGGAGCGATCCCCGAGCGATTGGAGCTCAGCGGGCCCGGCGGAAGCGCGATGCTGGCTTTCCCTGGTCTCAAGCTGGAAGATGAGGAAGTCTGCCTTCGCCTGTTCCGCAAGCCCGACGAGGCCAAACGGTCCACCGCTCCCGCCTGGGCTCGGCTCGTGGAACTCTCAGTTACCCGCGAGTTGGCATGGCTGCAAAAGGACCTGAAGTCACTCGAGCGCCACAAAATTCTCTTCGCCACTCTGGGAACCGGCGACGAGTTGGTGCAGGGCGCGCTTACGCACCTCAAGAAGCATCTCTTTCCACCGCCGTCGCAACTCGATGAACCCAGTTTCCGCGCGGCCGTGACCATGGCGCAGGAGCGGACCAAAGGCCTCGTCCCTCCCTTCGTGGACCTGGTAGGGATGATCTTGCAGCGGCGACAGGAACTGCTGGTCTTCAAGAAGCCCTACACCTCGCTGCGCTCGGACTTGGATCGTCTCATCGGCAAGCGCTTTTTGGAACTCACCCCCCACGAGCAGCTTCCCCATCTGCTGCGCTATTTGAAGGCAATGCTGGTGCGAGCGGAGCGCGCCAGCGTAAACCCCGCCAAGGATCAGGAGCGGGCGCGCCTGGTCCAACCCTTCAGCGATGCCCTCACGCGCTGGCAGACTCCAGGAATGCAGGAGAGAGACGAAGTGCAGCAATTCAGGTGGCTCCTGGAGGAGTACAAAGTCTCGGTCTTCGCTCAGGAACTGGGCACGGCGCAACCGGTGTCGCCAAAGCGCCTTCAGTCCCTGATGGAGCAGATCCAAAAATGATCACTAACTCAGAGACAGCGGTCCCTTGTCGCAAAGCGCCGCCTTGCCAAACGTCTCCAGCTTGTGGCCAACCGCGTGGGCGAGGGCGAGGTGAAGCCGGTTATGCGGCACCTTGTCAAAGTTGAGGGAGCGTCCCATCTGGAAACCGAAGCCTCCGCCGATCAGGACGAAGGGAATGTTGTCCAAAGTGTGGGAATTGCCTTTCCCAAGTTCATTGGTCCAAACGATGAGAGTATTATCGAGCAGTGTGCCTTCGCCACCAGGCTCAGGTGTGGTGGAGAGCTTTTCCGCGAGATAGCTGAGCTCGCCGGCGAACCATCGGTTGATGCGGATCAGCTTGTCCTGTGAGGCTTCGTCCTTATCCGGTTCATGGGAGAGCGAATGATGCCCATCCTTGATATCCAGCCAGTTCATCTTGGCCATGCCCACCGACTTGGTGTACTGCAAGGTGGCCACCCGGGCCATGTCATTCACAAAGCTGTTTACGAGGAGATCAATCTGCATCCGGCTGAGCCGGGGCACATTGTCGTTTTGGTCGGCGATTCCTGCCTCCAACGTCGGAGGGGAGATGCGGAGTGCCTGCTGGCCTTGGTCCTTGAGGTCCCTCTCCATCTGCGCCACGAGGGCCTGATGCTCATCAAGTAGCCGGCGATCCTCGCTGCTCAACTGCTTTCTCACCTTCTTCAAATCGGCTCGCACATCGCCCAGAATCCCTTTCAGGTGCTCGCGGTCCTGGGACTGCCCATAGAGCTTCGCATACATCTGGTAGGGATCAGAGATCGGCGCGATCGGTCGGTTCGGACCGGCATACGACATGCGCGTCCACGGATCGGCCCGGTCGGTAACGCCCACCCCGAACTCCAACGAACCGAAGCGAGTCTTGGTGGACTCACGCCCTTGAAGATAATTGCGAATCTCCTGATCGATCGAGATGCCACTGGCCCATCCGGCGGGCGTGTCGGAACCCCCTTGGATGTTTCCAGGGAACAGCTCGATGCCGGTCAGGAGGCAGCTCATGCCCCGCATATGGTTGTCACCATCGCCGCGAACTCGGTTGCTGAGCCCCTTCAGGATCAGCATGCGCTGCTTGAACGCCTCCAACGGCTCCATAATGGGCTTGAGTTTAAAATCCTTGCCCGTCTCCTCGGGCCAGAAGGCGGGCGGAACGGTGCCGTTCGGGGTGAACATCACCACCAAACGTTGGCGTGGACGTACCGGGCTTCCCATTCCGAGACTCGGCAAGCCCATCAGGAAGGGGAGGCAGGCGGAAGAGATGCCCAAGGAGCGGAGAAATTGGCGACGATCTAGAGGAGTCATGGTGGAGGGATTTAAGGGTTCTTGGCGACGAGATCGGAGTGCCGGGCAGAAAGAGTCACGATGTCCACCAGCAGCTGCTGCATGTTGAACTGAGAGGCGACGAAGGATTGGCGCAAACCAGCCATGGCGTCGCTACCATAGGCACGAACGGGCTGTTTGACAACCTGATGAAACATGGCCTCAATAAAACCGGTCTGGGCCTGCTCGCTGTTGACGGCGAATTCGGCAATATCCCGCGCTCCCTTCAAGCGGATGGTTTTGCCATCATCGGTCACATAGTCGCTCACCGCATCAATGACACGGTTGCGATCCTCCGTTCGAAACCGCCCCACGGCGTCGTATTGCTCCAGGCTGAAGCCGAGAGGGTTAATCACGGAATGGCAGGTCTGGCAGGCGTCCGGACGCGTGAGTTGGGCTACTTTCTCCCGCATGGACAGGTTGGGAGCAAACTCGGCATCCTTAAAGGCGACCGCGATGGGGGGAGGTCTCAAAGCACGTCCCACAATATTCCGCGTTAGAAAGACGCCCCGGTGGATGGGCGAGGATGAACGCTGATAGGAAAATGCCGACAGCAGATAAGGGTGAGTGATGACCCCGGAGCGCTCGCTCGGGCTGAACTTGATCGGGGTAAACTCGGCCGTTTCCGCCGGTGGAACCTCCTCCAGCCCGTAAAACTTTCTCAGCCGGCCGTTCACCTGAAGGGTATCCGCCAGCAACAGGTCGCGGTAATCAGAGGACTTGCTCCAGAAGGTGGTCTCCAGGAAGAGATTGAGGGAGGTTCGCAAGTCGGCGATGATCTCCGGGCTGAATCCCGGGTAGAGTTCGGCGTCCTTGGACAGGTCTTCGACATGGTTGACCTGGAGCCAGTGGTGAAGGAAGGACTGAATCTTCGAGCGTGCGCGCGGGTCCTTCAGCATGCGCTCCGCGTGCGCGCGAACCTCGCTCGCTTCCAGCAATTTACCGCCGGACGCCAGTTCGCGCAACGAACGATCGGGAAGCGAATCCCACAAGCCAAACGACAGCCGACTGGCTATCTCGAAGCTGTCCGCCTGACCGCGGTCCAGTCCCAGGTAGAGAAAGCGCGGAGACTTGAGCGTGAGTAGAACGACGTTTTTGACCCCGTCTTCCAGCTTGTGAGCTCGTCGAAGGGGTGAGCTGACCAGATTACGTTTAAGGTCCGGGCTGAGGGGACGTCGGAACGCTCGCTCGACGAACTGCACGCAGAAGCTTTCCACTTTCTCCAGACGATCCTTGGAACCGGGTTTGGATCCGCTCAAGGAATCGAGCCGCTTCACCACTCCCGCCGCTACATCCAATGCCGCTTGGGTCGTGGCTTCATCCCAAGCCTTGGATATTCCCACCCCTCGCTCGTAGCCCACGCTGCTGTCATCGGGAGGGAAGGGGACTGAACAGACGAACGTCGAAGCAGATCTTGCCGGTATCAAGTTCCGCTTGGGAATCACCGAAAGGACTCCGTGGGGCGGCTTCCACAACAAGGATACTGAGGCGGTCTTGTCGTTAAAGCGAAAGTAGTCCAGCTTGAGTGGATAGCTGCGGCCGCCGATGAGGCGCAGGACGACCCGATGCTCGCTCATCTCCCCGGAAGCGACCCAGGCATCGATCGCAGGATCCTCCTCCTCATTGATCCAGAGCCGCGCTCCATTGGCCGTCTTGAGAATGAACTCGTGATCTCCGGACTCTTCCACCAGCACCGACCCTCGCCATTGTGCCGAGAGCTCGTTGGTCCCAAGCGCCTTGCCTTCGGGATCGGATTTAAGAAAGTCAAAATCGATGGTGGCGTCGATCCTCGACAGCCGTTTTTTGTCCGACTGAAAATTTCGCGAGTGGTAGTACGTGACTTTCAACCCCCGATCGGTGATCGCGGGATTGTCCTCCCCGGTAAAAGAGCGCAACAGATCGGCCACCGTGTTGACATATTGTCGATTGGTTAGCCGCACCAACTCGACCCGGGCCGGATGCAGGCGCGCTTGGGCTTCGCGGGAATAAAACGCGTCGTGCATGAACTGAGCGACAGCCTCGGCGTCGTCACCCACGCAGGTACCGGGAGCATCATCGGGCATCGACTTGGAAATGTATCGAGTCAGTTTCTCGACCGACCAATCGCCTACGAGTGGCTCTTTGTACTTGGCTTCGACGCCCTCGCCTTGCCGCCCATGGCACTTGGCGCACTGCTGACGGTAGATGGCCTTGCCGTCGGGAGCGCGAGTTTTGGCGGGCAGGGCAGCCGGCAGCAAGGCCAGCACGCTGACGCAACACAGCAGCTTCCACCACTGCTGGTGGCCAGTCGCCGAATAGAACTGTATCCAGAGAGCGTCGGATCGGAGCATAGATCTACGTCCACTTTGACGTGGAGGATGACCAAAAGCATCAAAGAAAGTAGCCCAGGGACCGGGGGAGGACGTGAACAACCAGGAGGCGGGGCAATCCCCTTTGGGAGGGACCCCGAAACGCTGCAAAGGGGCTATAGCCGTCCAAGAGGTCACGCGAGGCGCTTGACCCCTATGGAGTGCGGCAGCCCTCTGCCGCTTTGGTGCCCCCAGCGTAGCTGGCATCCCTCTTCGGTCCCCCAAAAGCTGCAAGGACCTACAGGACCCTGGAACTATAACCCTCAGACCGCTTCACGGCCAACTCCAAGACGCTTCCCGACGGCTTTGAAGTTGCGACGTCACTTAACCACCCGAAAGAACTGCGCGGGCGCCTGAGCATCGATAGCAGCACTCCCCCCGGTGGCTATGTCCTGCCAGCTAGGATTGGTCAACGAAGCACTGGACTGGAGGACCCCGCCACCCATCCATTCGATGTTCAGTTTCCCGGCGTTCAACTCCGCACGCGTAATCCGCACTTCAACGGCTGGCTGAATCTCGATGAAGGCCAGCTTGTTGTTGGCTGCTTCCGGTCCATTCTCGATGGTAAGGCGGCCGTCCGTGACCTCCACGGTCATGGTGAGATCAGCGAAATTTGATCCTCCGCCCGGAGCCCGCCTGTCCGACAGCACACCTTCCACGAGGTAGTGAAACACCGAATCCACATTGTCCGGATCACCGCCGACAATCCGCACTGAGTAGTTCCCTGCGGGAACCTCGATTTCCCAAATCTGTCCGGCGGGCTGCGGCTTTTGCATGTGATTGAGCGTATCGTAACGCCGATCGCGGGAATTGGCCGAGTTGCGAAGACGGGCATTGGCCCCATTCGGAACATCCCACCCATAGCTGTAGCCGTTTCCTCGATCTCCGAACTCATCGCCGTAGTCGTTGAGGAATCCCGGCAGCGGATAGCCGCTCACTCCGTCGGTAAAAGCGGCGGCGGCAAAGTTGATGTAAAGCCCGGTTGCGGCCGTTCGTCCACTGGCCCCGGGGGAGAACTCCGATGAACCAGTGTCGTTGGAAGCTTGCACGCGAAAATGATACACCGTATCCGGAGTGAGATCGGAAACGATCAAGTAGCGAAGCGGGGAATCGACCCGCCCTATCTCGCTAAAATTTACTCCATCGGCGGACTGCTCCACCACGAAGGTGTTGACCACTTGATCGGAGCTCGTCCAATTGACGCGCAGTCCCGTCGTGGAAAAGGTTTCGATCGAGACACTGGGCATTCCGGCCGCAGTGAGCGCCGAGGCCTCGACGGACGCCCCGCTCGTTCCTCCCGGCAGGTTTCCGAGAACGACGTAGTAGTAGACCGTGCCTCCGGCCAGGCCTGTGTCTTCGTACTGGGTTCCCGGCACCGCGGTCGCAACATCACTGTAAGGGCCTCCGGGCGTCCCACTGCGCTTGACGAGATAGCTGGTGGCACCGTTAAGCGCGTTCCAAGCCAACGAGATCTTGCTTGTCCTGCCAATGGCGGAGAGGCCCGTGACGGGCACATTCGGCCGTGCCTGCACCTCGTTGGAGTCCGTGCTTTCCCCAAAGCCGTTGAGGCCGGACACCACGTAGTAATAGGTCGTGCCATTGGCCAGTCCCGTATCCTCGTAGCTAGGATCCCGCAGGTCAGAGGCGATGGTCGTGTAGGGTCCGCCCGGCAGTGAAGCACGTTTGAGCGAGTAAGAGGTGGCCCCCTTGGCGCGAGTCCACCCCAGCTTAACGGAACCGTCACCATTCAAGGCCACCGCCAGGTCGGTCGGCACCGAGGGCGGAACCGCCGAATCGACAACAAGACCATACATATTGATTCCCTGGCCCATCTCATAGGTCGAGAACGCCACCTCTCCGGCTTCGAACACCTTCATGTAAACCGACGCGTACTGGTTGATCGATCCATCCCCATTCTCATCGTACCCGGTTTCATCTGGCCATTCGCCATTGGCGGTTCGGTTCAACCCGTTGATCACGGGTTGCCATTCATCCCGAACTACCCAGGACATGAGCGACGAAAAGTCGGGGGGAGTCGCGGCATTGTTGTCGCCAACCCGGTTGTCGATGAGCAGATACACCACACAGCGTTCGGAAAGGCCCACGTCCAATTGGAAACTCAGATTATCGCGATTGTTGTTGGCGATGAGAATATACTCGCGTCCCAGCAGATAATCCGGCAATGGAAGATCGGCGGTGGCGCTGTTGTGCTCGTGAATCCGATCCGTCATCGCCAGAACATTTTCTCCGTAAGACGGCACGGTATATCCAGTGCGGAGGGTGGTTCCACCGTTGATAACATCGAACCGTTGACCCGTGAATTTCGCGTCGGGTCGGTCGGTATCGCCATTGAGTTGAGTCACCGTGGTGATCAATCCGGCCGACTGACAGAGCAGGGGACACAAGATCGCCAGGGACAAGAAGCTAGCACGGGGACGAGGATGCATAGGCGGTTGGCTTTACGGTTTGGGTTGTACATAACGCCTCCACGGAGTTCACGGGAAGACCCGAGACGAACGCAGAGGGATTTGGTACGAAGACCTTAACAAAAAGCCCACGATCGGGCAAGTCAAAGCTGAGAAAAAGCTGAGAAAAACCGGGCATTGATAGATGATCAGCTGTCTCCTAGATTTGGACAAACATAACCACGAGGACACTCCCTATGCTCATTCCACCGACCTGGACCCTCCCACAGGCCATTCAGCTTCGCCTTGGACAAACAACCTACGGCCGCCAGCGGGCGATCCCCGCTGACGGGCATGTGTTGCTGGTGTTGCATAAGCCGCCATCGCCAGCGGAGCGGTCACGAGAAGGTGTGCTGTTTTGGAGGAACGAGCGGGGCGAATGGATGGCAAATCGTGGTGGGGCAGGCCCGGGCTCGCTCAAACGTCACGTCCAAGCATTCGCGGAACTGGAGAAGAAGTTGAGCACCGATTACGAATCGGCCAAGGATGTTCAAGCGCTGTTCGATGTCCTCGAAGCGGTGACGCCTTTGGCTCGCACGGCGTCGAACCTGCATGCGGCACTTCAGACAGCCAGGGAGTCTCTGAACAACGACCCCTTTCTCATTGAAATGAGAGATCTTGCGTATGAAGTGGATCGCAACCTGGACTTGCTGCTGCAAGACGTGCGTAATGCCATCCAATGCCAAACGGCTCGTGAAGCGGAGATCGAATCACGCCTCAGTCAGGAGGCCCTTCAGGAGAGCCGCCGTCTCAATACCCTGGCCGCTCTGTTCTTCCCGCTCACCGCTCTCACGAGCGTGTTTGGCATGAACCTGCCCAGCGGCATTGAATCGATGGGAGTCCTTCTCTTCTGGGGTATCTTCTTTGCGGGCATTGTGCTCGGTTTGGCTATCAAGACGTGGGTGACTCTGAACCGGCCGGTGTCCCGTTCCGGCCCGGCTAAATCCTGAGACATTGCGGCAAGCCTTCGCCTTGTATAGGGGCCTTTTGCGCCCCTCGGCGGCCCAGTTGACAAACCTGGGATCTGTGCGCTCGATCGTCTTTAGCAAAATTAAATAATTCTCATTCCAGGCTGGAAAGCAGCCCTCACTTTTGATAGGGTCGCGACCGTGACACGAAACGCAAAAACGAGCAAACCAGCGGTGACGCTGGCCGAAGGACAAGTGTGGCGTTTGCCCAAAGGATTCGTAGAGATCGTCAAACTGGGCAAAACCCTGGCTCATTATCGCCGTTCCCAAACCGAAAAGCAGCGAGGAGTGCCCGTCACGTTGGCTCCGATCCACGACGTTGCGGCAGTTCTCAAGAACAACCAGGCCGAGCTCATTCGCGCTGCCAAGCCCCCGAGTTCCAACGCCTCCTGAGGCGTTCCTCTGCCGGTTCTTATTGGCTGACCGCCCGATAGAAGCGCCGGCCGGTGCTGAAAGTTAGGGTGTCCTGAAAGACAGCCCGACCTTCGCTGCTCATCACAACTGCACCCGCATCGGCCCACTGAGGTGCGGACACTGAGGTGGTCCGCTGAATCGTATAGGTCCGTCCGGCAGTACCCGTGAGCGTCAACCGCGGACGTCCATCAGTGGGCAGTTGGTAATCCACAAAACGTGCCGCTGCCGGTGGGACATTGGTTCCGGAAGACTTCGTCTGGACTTTGAAATAGGTGCTTCGCATCACCCGCCCATCGCCGAACATGTTCGGGATGGCATTGCTCGCGGAGTAGAAGTTCTTCCCGAATTGGATGAGTCCATCGTAGGTTAAGCCGGGCTTCAAGGTATCCGCCGGAATCACGACCGAGGTTGCCGTGGAGGCCAGTGGGCGGGGGATGCACGGGTTAGGAGCCATAAATGCGGTTTCACCGCTCGAATCCGAAAGTATCACCACGATGTAATTTCCCGAGCCAGCTGCATTAAAGGCATTCCAGCTGAGAGTGAAATTCTGGGATGAATCGATGTTTTGGGCAGCGGCCAGATTGGCGATGCGCGGCACCGTCGACGGCGTGGGAGGCATCGTCATCGGAACGACTCGCTCTGGTTGGTTGACTTGGTCAAAACGCAGGGTGTAGTTGCCCGAAGGGAAACTCGCATCCAGTGCCGCCTCATTCGTTGCCGTCTGCGTGGTGGAGAACAGCGACGAGAACCCGGTCAGATCTTTGCGACTGCCTCCGGGCAAGGTGAGACTGGCACCGGTGACTACCGGGCCGGCATCGGGGGGGCCGACTTGGACGGACACGAAGTTTGGGAACTGCGACCTGACCACGGGGTCGGCAGCCCCGATCTGCTCGTACCAAATGCCCTTGTTAAAGCTGTAATACCCTGCGCCGATATCGATGCCCACACAGTCTTCCTTGTTCGTTTCGGTGGGCCCGCCTGAGACGATCGTAAAGCTTCCACTGATGCTGGGCAGATTCTCACCCGTTGCGCTTCGGAAGGGCAGGGCGCTCCCGGACGGATTCAGCGTCCAAGTCACCACCGTATTGGCGGGGATTGGCGCTATCGGTTGAAGCTGCAAGGTTCGCCCATCGGCTTGCCAGGTTCCGGTGTAGGTAACCGTGGGGGGAGAGATCAGCAGATTTCCCACCACCCCTCCACCGCTCCCGTTCAAAGGCGGGATGGCCACATTCATCATCTCGGAAAACACAAACGTCAAAGGAGACGCCGGATCCACCTCGGTCTCCCCATCCAAGGGTTCGACGGATTCCAAAGTGGGGACTTGGCCACCGCCTGCGACGGTTCGAAAGCTGCCCGTGATGGTAGGGACCGCTTCACCGGCAGCGTTCCTGAGGGGAGGAACGAACCCCGACATCCCGGCCGGATTGAGTGTCCATTGGATGAGAGTGTCGGCGGGCAGGTCGTTTTGCGGAAACAGCCGCAAGGTTCGGCCGTCCTCTTCCCAGCTGCCGGTTAAGGTCACGCCGTCGGGGGCAAACCGGGTGTTGCCGACCAAGATCTGAGGAAAGCTGGGGATGGGCGCAGCTTCGACGTCCATATCCTGATCGAAAACGATCACGAGTTCCGTGTTAAGTGGTATGCCCGTAGCCCCGATGGCTGGAGATACGGAGACCACTTTGGGAGGAGCGCCAAGCAGGGGGATGGCCGTAAGAACCAGGAACCAGGTGCAAATCCAGCTCACCCAGCCCCGATAGGAACCCGAAACGCGTGATGGAACCGTGGAACGTGACAGGTCGACCCACCGAGGAGTAAGGACGTGGTACTTCATAAACGCATTTAACAACTCCATGCATGCTAGGAGAAGCGCGCTAGACATGTCAAATGGGTCCACGCAGAGCGTTTGGAGGCGGAGTGAGATCGCCGAACGTACGTTCGGCGGACTTGTCTTGGGAGGTGGAGCGGGGGGAGTCATAGGCCCCACTGCAGCTTTCGGTTTGTCAACTACTTGCGACTGGTGGAGATGGAATACGCTTGCCCCTCTCCCCGGAATCGGACGACCAACCGGCTGAACGTACGTTCGACCGTTTGGTCGTGAGTTTGGGTCGTGGGGAAGGTTGGATCTACAGCAGGGCGAAACCCCCGTCAGCCTGGATGGGCCATCCGCCAGGTAACTTGCGGCAGGCGGAGAGCCGAGCGAGACAGCGATCTGCTAACGGGAATGTTCTCCAAACAGCTCGGCGAAGAAGGTGCGCATGGCTTCCCAGGAACGGTGATCAGCTTTCTCGTTGTAGGCCGCGCCTTTGCTATTGTCCGAACCGGCATCCCAGTGCGTGAAGCTATGAACCGCTCCGCTGTAGGCCACAAACTGACAGTCCACTTTGGCCTGGCGCATTTCCTCCTGAAACCCAGTGACCTCCGGGGCAGGAACGTAAGGGTCGTCCGCGCCGTGGAGCACGAGCACTTTGCCGCGAATCTTCTTGGCATCCTCCGGACTGGGCGTGCTCAAGCCTCCGTGAAAACTGACAACGCCTGCTACATCGGCGCCGCTCCGGGCCAATTCCAAGGCGGTGGTGCCGCCAAAGCAGTAGCCGATGCAGGCGATGCGCTTCGCGTCCACCTGGCCTGACTTGCGCAAGGCTTCCAGGCCGGCGTTTACGCGCGCGCGAAGAAGGGTGCGATCCGATTTGTATTGTCCGGCCAGTTTGCCCGCATCCGCAGTGGTCGCCGGACGAATGCCCTTGCCATAGATATCCACCGCGAACGCGGTGTAGCCCAGCTTGGCGAGCATTTCGCAGCGCTTCTTCTCGTAATCCGTCAAGCCCTTCCACTGGTGAACGACCAACACGCCGGGCCGGGGGCCGGACTTGGCTTTGTCGTATGCGAGAAAGCCTTCCAACTCCACACCGTCGGAGCGATACACGACAGTCTCGGTCTGGATAGCGGCCTGAAGGTTGAGGGACAGCAGCAGGGCAAATGCGATGCAGGACAGCAGCGGCTTCATAGGAGGTCAGTATTTAGGGAGGAAGAAAGCAAAGGCAATGGGAAAGGGGTGGCGATTTTGGATTTTGGATTTGCGATTTTGGATTTGCCGAAGGAAAGCCATCGGCCATCCAAAATCCAAAATCGCAACTCCTTGATATGCTTTCAATCCTCGGCCAGACTGGGGGCGCATGTCGAAGCGCTTTTACATCACGACCGCCATTGACTACGTCAACGGCCAACCGCATTTGGGCCACGCTTATGAGAAGGTGATCACGGATGTGATCGCCCGCGCGCGGCGCAGCATGGGGGGTGAAGTCTTCTACTTGACGGGACTCGACGAGCACGGCCAAAAGGTGCAACAGGCTGCAGTCAAAGCAGGCAAGTCCCCCCAGGAGTATTGTGATGGATTGGCAGTGGATTGGCAGCGCTTCGCTGGCACGCTCAACCTCACAAACGATGAGTTCGTTCGCACCACCCAGCCGCGTCACAAGGCAGTCGTTCAAGCGGTCTTGAACCGACTTCACGAACGCGGACACTTCTATGTGCAGGAGTATCAGGGATGGTATTCCTCGAAGGCGGAGACTTTTCTCACCGAGAAAGACCGTCGGCCCGACGGCACCTTCGATCCCGAATACGGCGATGTCGTGCAACTCAAGGAGAACAATTACTACTTCAAGCTGGGACAGCACCAGCAGTGGCTGATTGATCACATCGAGAACAATCCGGATTTCATCTATCCCGACTACCGTCGTAACGAGGTGCTCGGTTTTCTGAAGAACAACACGCTGGAGGATTTGTGCATCACTCGTCCCTCGGCACGCTTGACCTGGGGCATCCAGGTGCCTTTCGACCCCGACTACGTGACCTATGTGTGGTTCGACGCCTTAACAAACTACATCACGGTTCCGGCGGCGCTGGGCGATCCGGGGCTTCCGGAATGGATCAGGGTGGCCGCGGGTGCAGGCCCAAGCTCGGGACCCTCCCTCTGGCCGGCCGACGTGCATGTCGTGGGCAAGGACATCGTCAAATTTCATGCGGTCTATTGGCCGATTATGCTGAAAGCCGCGGAGCTTCCATTGCCGAAGAAGCTGGTGGTTCATGGATGGTGGCAGAAGGACGGTCAGAAGATCAGCAAGAGCACGGGGGTGACCGTCGATCCAGTCGAAGTCATCAACGATTGGGGAGTGGATGCATTCCGATACTATGTTGTTCGGGAACTCAGTGTGGGGCCGGACGGCAACTGGACCGATGGTGGCTTCGCGTCGAGGTATAATGCGGAGCTGGCGAACGGTTTGGGGAACCTGGTGAATCGGGCCCTGTCCATGCTCAAGAAGTACCGGAATGGCATCGTTCCGGCTCGGCACGACGAATTGGCGCCAGATGCGGCGCGGGCGGTTCAAGCCGTTCGCGAGTGCTACGAGGGCTACGAACTGCAGGAGGCTTTGGTCAACACCTGGGCGCTGGTGACTCGAGCGAACCAATATGTCGACCAGACCGCTCCCTTTAAGCTGTTCAAGGATCCTGCCCAAGCAGGGCGGCTGGATGAGGTGCTCTATAACCTGGTCGAGGTGTGTCGCATCCTGGCGATTCTGGTTTGGCCGGTCGTCCCAGCGACTTCCCAGAAGATGTTCCAACAGCTCGGCTTGTCGGGCACGCCGGATCGGTTTGCCGACTCTGCCTGGGGAAAACTCGAAGCGGGGCACCCGGTAGGGGAACCCGCAGCGCTGTTTCCTCGTCGCGACACTGCGCCCAAACCTTCGGCGTGACGGAAGGAAGGCCTGAAGAGGGGCATCGGCCCCTCCTAGGCCGGCGATGATGCTAGGACTTGCTGGGGGCCAGATCTTTGTCTAGGTTGCGCCGGTATGGATCAACAAAATGCTCCGGGTGAAACCTCGCCAGTGCCTCCGCCGATTCCGCCAGTGCCGGCGGCCGAGCCGGAGCCGACTCAGTCTGCCCCCCCACGCCAAGTGCCCCCGGTCATTGCGCGCGAGCCGCAGCGATTCAGCCAAGCTGGCCCCGCTCCGACGGGATCTGCACCGCGTCGCGGACGAAGCGGGCTCTTCTGGCTGATGCTCATCCTGCTGGGCGGAGGCGGACTCGTGCTTCTGGTTTTTCTCATGTTAGGGAGCATGCTTGGAGGGTTGTTCGGAGGTGGGATACCCGGTGGGCCGATGGCGGCGACGGATCACGGCCCCAGGCTGGTGGAGATAATTCAGGAGGAGGGGGACTCGGACGAGCGCATTTTGGTGATTCCGATGGAAGGAATCATTACCTCGGCTCCGTTGGAAAGTGTGGGGCACAGCATGGTGGACTTGCTGAAACACCAGCTTGAGAAGGCGGCCGATGAGGACCGCATCAAGGCGGTCATTCTCAAAGTGGACTCCCCGGGAGGAGAAGTGCTGGCCTCGGATGACATGTATCAGCTGCTCAAGGAATTTCAGGAAAAGCATCGCAAGCCCATCATCGCCTCGATGGCAAATCTAGCCGCTTCAGGAGGATACTACGTGTCCGCTCCATGCCGCTGGATCGTCGCCAACGAGCTGACCATCACCGGCAGCATCGGGGTGATCATGCATGGATTCAACTATCGCGGGTTGATGGACAAAGTTGGCATCCGACCTGAGGTCTTCAAGAGTGGGAAGTTCAAGGACATGCTGAGCGGCGACAAGCGCGAGGAGGAGATCAGTGAGGAGGAGCGAGCGATGGTTCAGCGCATGGTCAATGAAACTTTCGACCGCTTTAAGGCAGTCGTGGCCGAAGGACGACAGAATGCCAACAAGCTCAACGCTGAGGAGAAAGAAGTTGAAGACCGAGGTCGCACTTTGGTTCCCGAATGGATGGCGTATGCGGACGGTCGGATTCTCTCGGGCAAGGAAGCACTTCGACATGGCTTTGTGGACGAATTGGGAAACTTCCAAACCGCGGTTGAACGTACGATGCAGATTGCCGGGCTGCGCCGTCCGGAACTCGTGGAGTATCAGCCCGTCCTCGACTTCAGCCATCTCTTCCGCCTGTTTGGCGACGCGAAGGCCCGTCCGGTGAAGGTCGATCTCGGCCTGGAGAAGTCGAAGCTTCGCTCGGGCTATATGTATTTCATCTGGCCTATGGCGGTGAATTGAATCAACCGGCCCCTCGAACGACTTTGGTGTCCTCGAGCATCATCCGTCGAAGAAACACTTACCTCATCTGTGAACAAGCCACCACGGGCACCTATTGATCCGGCGGTTCAACGGCGGACCCTGCTCATCGTTGGGGGAGCCTTCGGCTTGGGTTTGTTACTTGCCTGCTTTTGGATGAGCAAGGAGATCCGGCGCGTGTATCACATGCAGCGGATTCCGGCGGGCGACGAGCAGACGACTCCTTCAGGGCAGCCGGCTGCCCCGCCATCGGCTCCGACGTCGCGTCCCCCGGAAACGACGCCCGTCAAACCGGCGTCACCCGAGGCCAGGACGGCGCCGGCGGGTGCGCGCGGCACCAACGGCATGGTTTGGATTCCAGGGGGGAGCTTTGCCCGAGGCGCTGCTAACGGGGCGCCGGATGAGCAACCCGTTCGGGAGATCACCGTTTCTGGATTTTGGATGGATTCAACGGAAGTGACCAATGAGGAATTCGAGCGGTTCGTGAAAGCTACCGGCTATGTGACGGTGGCGGAGCGCAAACCGGATCCCGCCCAGTATCCGGGTGTGCCGTTGGACAAGCTAGTGGCTGGTGCGGCGGTTTTTCATGCGCCGAAGGAAGAGGTGTCACTCGCTGATTTTCTCAGCTGGTGGGAGTATATTCCTGGCGCCAACTGGCGTCATCCGGAGGGCCCGGGGTCTAATTTGGCGGGCAAGGAGAAGCATCCAGTGGTGCAGGTCTGTTGGTTCGATGCCACCAAATATGCGGAGTGGGCCGGAAAGCGTCTCCCGACCGAGGCCGAGTGGGAGTTTGCGGCGCGCGGGGGGTTGAAAGGGGCCGACTATGTTTGGGGACAAGAGCTGGTTCCCGGAGGCCGATGGCAGGCCAATATCTGGCAGGGCAAATTTCCCAACTCGAACAAAGGAGAAGACGGCTTCCTTACCACCGCTCCGGTGGCGTCGTATCCGCCCAACGGCTATGGGCTGTACGACATTTCTGGAAACGTGTGGGAGTGGTGTCAGGATTGGTACCTGCCTGACTACTATGGAACCTGTCCGGCCGAGAACCCCCCCGGTCCATCGACGAGCGAGGACCCCAACGAGCCAGGGGTCGCGAAGCGCGTCCAGCGTGGCGGATCGTTTCTCTGCAACGATGTCTATTGCTCGGGCTATCGGCCCAGCACCCGGATGAAAGCCTCTCCCGACACTGGGCTCAACCACAGCGGGTTTCGCTGTGTCGTGAGCAAGTGAACTGAGGTTGTCGTAGTGCGATGGTCCGTTCCGGGGATTTGATGGTGTGACTCATTTCGCTTGAGGACGTTTCTGCGCCTATGGAAAACCCTGTCTTCGTCGGCATTACAAATGCGCCAGAGGGTTACTCTTCCTAACACCATCTCAAGGTAGGGAGAGACTCCGTCGAGCCCACAATGGCCCAGAGCTCTCGTGCGAACAACGAGTCAGCCCGAAAAGGACCTCTGGACGTCGATTGCCCATGATCGCTCCTCGCGGTGTCCCCTTCAGCCTATACATACCTAGAGTATTCATGGGCTCGACGGAGTCTCTCCCTGCCTCATCAGGGGTAAAATCCTCAGCTCGTGTTCAGCCTCGATACTTAGGGCAAGGTTGAGAGAGGCTTACACGAAGAATGAATTAAAAGTTTAGCCGGATCGGTTCTCGATCAACTCCAAGACGTTTCGGGACGGACGTGACGGATATGGAGTGCGGAGACATGTCCCGCTTTTCCTGCACGCGACGGACCCGAACTCCTTGCCCTCCTTCGGATTGACTTACATACCGGATTTGCGATGTCCTCGACTCACTGAAGTCGGAAATAGCGCTTGGGGGCAGTCCCAGGAAGCAGGACTTCGAGAAACTCCCCGTTGGTGACAGGTGCGGTGTCGACCGGCCGCCAATTAATGGGGGCCTCCAGATCGGGAGTCGCCACGAGGTTGAGTCCCTTCGCCGAGGCTGGCCAGCGAAGCAGGATCCCTTGACCGGTGGACTGAGCCTGGATCTGCAGTCGTACCTCTGCGGGGGGTAAATCTCCCGTTGCCACGATGGTCACCGGTCCGCTGACAGTAGCGAAATCGGGGGTTGAAGGGTCCAGCGGTTGGGAGAAGAAGTATTCGATCTCGAGCCTGAGCTTGCCTTCGTTCACGTCGAGTTTGCCGGTCATTTGGCTAATGGTTCCCGGAGGGCCGCTATCGAAATCTACGGAGTCGTTGCACTCTCGACCGGAACCCTGAGCCAGAGAGCAGGGGAGTCCACTGAGGGCGTAGGAGCCATCGCCAAAGGTGCGGTAGCGCAGGTTGTCGACCGCGAACCCGCCCGTGACTGAGAGCGGAACGTACTGCAAGGGGACGGGTGTTTCAATGCGGGTTAGCTCTAGGTCGTTCACTTTGGCCGTCGCTTTGCCCAGGAAGCCGAAGCTGATGCTGAAATTCATGTCCTGGACGGTGCGCATTGAGAAATCTCCGACGGCGATCTGAGTCGGAGCAGATGCGGGTGTCACCTCCACCTGGATTTCTCCCGCCAGCTTGGTTTGTTGGGTGTCACGCTGGCCGAAGGCATCGATCGAAACGCGTATGGTGGAGAGATTGGTGTCCAAGGTGAGCTGAAGTGGCGCCGCCCAGGTCATGGTGGCTAGCGCCATCCAGCCCAGGCAGAATCCGAAAGACCAACCGGGGCAGGTGCGTGTTAAAGTCATAAGTGTGTGATCAGGTCTAGGCTGCGGAACACCGACACGCGACGTTGGCACTCAGGTCAATCCGAACAGCGGGCAGAGATGATACGTCGCGAAGGCCAGCACCCAGGCCAAAGCACCCATATATAACCACTGAAACAGGGGCCATTTCCAGGAGTTTGTTTCGCGTCGGACGACGACGACCGTGCTGACGCACTGGAGGGCGAAGACATAGAAGACCATCAGGGTTAACGCCACCCGTGGCCGATAAAGGGCCTGGCCCTCGGGGGTTTTCTGCTCTTGCAGCGTGGCGGCGAGAGTCTGCATGCCCTCCGATTCATCCGCTTCCTCACCCACGTTGTAGACCAGGGACATGGTGCTGACGAACACTTCCCGAGCGGCGAACGATGCCACGATCCCGATGCCGATTTTCCAGTCAAAACCCAGCGGTTTGATTAATGGTTCGATGGCTCGCCCCATCCGGCCGGCGAAACTGTTGCGCAGTCGTTCTCCCGACTCCTGATCATGCAGTACCTTCAGCTCCAGCGCCCTTGCCTCCTGCTCGGCTGGGCTGCCGGTCGGCAGCTGCACCAGCGCAGCGCGCCGGTCGGCGAAGCTCTGCTCGGTTTGACTACTCTTGGGATACGTCGCCAGAAACCACAGCAGCACATTGATCCCCAGGATGACGGTGCCGGCTCGTTGCAGAAACAACCGCGCCCGGTCCCACATGTGGCGGGCGACCACTTTCAGCAGCGGACATTTGTATGGAGGGAGCTCCAGGATCAACATGGGAGTAGGCCCTTTGAGCAGCGTTTTTTTGAACAGCCAGGCCATGAACAGTGCGACGACGATTCCCAGGAGATACATACCCAGCATCACCAGTCCGGGCAGCTTCAGAAAGCCAAACAGCGTGAGATTGGGAATGCAGGCGGCGATGAGCAGAGTGTAGACCGGAAGTCGGGCCGAGCAGCTCATCAAGGGGGCCACCAGAATAGTCACCAGCCGGTCTTTAGGACTCTCGATCGTTCGGGTGGCCATGATTCCCGGGATGGCGCAGGCGAACGAACTGAGCATGGGGATGAAGCTCTTGCCATGTAGGCCGACCTTGCTCATGAGACGGTCCATCAGGAAGGCCGCTCGGCTCATGTAGCCGGTGTCCTCCAGCAGACCGATGAAGAAAAACAGCAGGCAGATCTGGGGGAGGAAGACCACCACGGCACCCGCCCCCTTAAACACGCCCAGCTGGATCAGCTCGTTCAAGGGGCCAGGCGGCATGAGGTGAGAGACTTTATCGCCGAGCCAATCTACCCCGGCTTCGACCCAGCTCATCGGCAGTTCAGCGAACGAGAAGATGGTTTGAAACATCGCTCCCATGATCAGCAGGAAGATGAGGATGCCCCAAACTCGATGTGTCAGAATGCGATCCAATCGATCGGTAGTGCTCTCGCCCTCGATCTGAGTCACTGTCGTGACCATTTCCTCGATGGCAGAAACGCGGGCGTAGCGCGCCTCGATCGCGGCGCTGCGCCAATCAACCCCTAGCGCTTCGAGCCGCAGCCGCGCCGATCGAACCTCGCCGACCAGGGACTCGGGATAGCGAACGGGGAGGGCGGTTAGAATGCGTTCATCGCCCAGCAGCAGCAGAGCCTCGGCCAGTGCGTGATAGCGGGACTGAGGAAAGCTCAACTCGAGCAGCTTGGCGATGTGCTGGCATTCCTTCCCAAAGCTCTCCGAAAGCTCGCAGAACAGACGGGGGGCAGAGGGCGGGGCGGGGGTGCTCACCTGCCCTTCGATGTGTCGTCGCAGTTCATCGAGCCCTTGGCCGGAAGTGGCCACCAGGGGCAGGACCGGCACGCCCAGGGCCTTGGACAGTTGGGTCGCATCGATGGAATGTCCGGCGGTTTCCGCCACATCCACCATGTTCAGCGCCACCAGAGTAGGGTAACCCAGCTCGATGACTTGGGTGGCCAGATAGAGATTCCGTTGGAGGTTGGAGGCATCCACGACCACGACCACCAGGGCAGGGGGAGGCACCTCGGGCAAGCGATGGAACAGGATATCGCGGGCTACCTGCTCGTCCAGGGAAGCGGGACTCAGACTGTAAGTACCCGGAAGGTCGAGAATCTGGATGAGCGTTTTCGAATGCTGCAAGGAACCCTCCTTGCGCTCCACGGTCACACCGGCGTAGTTGCCCACTCGAGCCCTCAAGCCCGTGAGGGCATTAAAAAGGGTGGTCTTACCGCAATTGGGGTTCCCTGTCAGGACCACATAGGAGGGGCCCTTCAAGACGGGGGGGGATGGGGGAGATGACTCCGGCGTCGACATGAGTGGCGGCGGTCCTATTTAGGCCGGACCAGAATCAGCTCCGCCTCGTGACGACGCAGCGACAGGTGATAACCTCGGATTTTAATTTCCACTGGATCCCCCAGCGGTGCGAAACGCACAAGTTCGATGGCGGTACCGACCAGCAAGCCCATCTCGAGCAGCCGACCGCGGCTTTCAGGAGGCAGACGAAGCTCGACAACGGTGCCGGTGGCGCCGGCAGTCATGCTGCTTAAAGGAAGGGGAGCCTCAGGCATACAGCCGCGGGTATCTGAGGGTTGTGGTTGGCTTCAGAAACGTAACCCATTGAGGTGGGTATTTAGCGTTTATGGGGTAATCCAGTCTCAAGTGGTTCCACCATAATTGTTTCTGCAAGTTGCTGACTGATCGCTAAGCGGGCATTGCACACCATGCAGATAACGCTTTGCTGGGTGCTCACGAGCCGTACCTGCTGCTGTTCCGCGAAGCCAATCTCGCGCAGCCGCTGGTTGACATCGGGAGGTGCGCACAACTGGCGAACCCGCACGGACGCACCGGCTTTGACCTGATTCAAGGGGCAAAGGGCAGGCGACGGGCAAACCGGGGTGGCTGAACTGGTTGCTGATTTAGTCAAACGTCAGATCCGTTAACGGTTTTGAGACTGTGATTCAAGGAGGAAAATTCGAGAGGATCCATCAAGAACACCGATTTCATCCTCCCTAAAGGTTTAAATTTTCTACGATTGCTTGTCCGGGGGGAAATTTCGCATACTCACGAGCCACTTGCCAGCGGTGCAAAGAGTTGCGCCGCCACAGGTGAGTTTTGAGATAGGGTTGTCTGATGGACGTCGCACACATAAGAAATTTTAGCATCATCGCTCATATCGATCACGGGAAGACTACGCTTTCCGATCGATTGCTCCAGCACACGGGCACGGTGGCGGATCGCAACATTGAGGAACAGCACCTGGACTCCATGGATTTGGAGCGCGAGAGGGGCATCACCATCAAGGCGCATCCGGTCACGATGTATTACAAGGCCAAGAATGGGGAGACCTATGAGCTGAACCTGATCGACACTCCGGGGCATGTGGATTTCGCCTACGAAGTGTCGCGCAGCCTGAGCGCATGCGAAGGCGCTTTGCTGATTGTCGATGCCGCCCAGGGGGTCGAAGCTCAAACAGTGGCCAACGTCCACCTGGCCATGAAGCAGAATCTGGAGATCATCCCGGTCATCAACAAGATTGATCTGCCTCATGCGAACGTCGATCAGGCGAAAGTGCAGCTCGAGGAAATTTTGGCCATCCCTGGCGACTCCGCGATCCTGGCCAGCGCCAAGCAAGGTATCGGGATCGAGGACATACTCGAGGCCATCGTTAAACGGGTGCCGCCGCCCAAGCCTACGGGCGCGCCGTCGCTGCAGGCCTTGGTGTTCGATTCCTATTTCGACACCTACAAAGGCGTCGTGTCGCATGTGCGCGTGTTCAACGGGGAGTTGCGCCCTGGGCTGCATGTGAAGCTGCTTCACTCAGGCCGCTCGGTGGAGATCAAGGAAGTGGGCAGCTTCAATCCGAAGCCTTATGTCCGCGAGAAGCTGGAAGTGGGTGAAACCGGCTATATCACGGCGAATATCAAGAGTCCCAAGGACGTGAAGATGGGCGATACCCTGACGGATACGCGAATTCCTTCGCCGACTCTGCCTGGGTTTCAAGAGATCCATCCGATGGTGTTCAGCGGTATCTATCCGATTAACACGGCCGACTACGAGCATCTCAAGGTCAACCTGTCTAAGCTTCAGCTCAACGACTCCGCCTTTGTGTACAGCTCGGAAAGTTCGGTGGCCCTGGGCTTTGGATTCCGCTGCGGGTTCCTGGGGCTCCTTCATATGGAGATTGTGCAGGAACGGCTCCGTCGGGAGTACGACATGCACATCATCGCCACGTATCCCAGCGTCATCTATCGGGTTACGTTCACGGATGGCACGCTGAAGGACATTGACAACCCCGCCTTCATGCCAGAGCCGAACTATATTTTCTCGATTGAGGAACCGATGGTTAAGGCCTTCGTGATTTGTCCGAATGAGTACATCGGCGACATGATGTCACTGGTTTCGGAGAAACGTGGCACCTGCGATCATACCGAGACGCTGGACATACGTCGCGTCATGATCACCTGCAAGATTCCGTTGAACGAGATCCTGATCGACTTCCACGATCGGATCAAGAGCATCACCCGGGGCTACGGATCGATGGATTATGAATATGCCGGCTATCGGGAGTCCGACATGGTGAAGCTCGATATGTTGGTTAACGCCGAGGTGGTCGACGCATTCTCGTGTATTGTACATCGCGAGAAGGCGGAGAGCAGGGGACGTATTCTGGCAGCGAAGCTCAAGGAAGTGATTCCGAAGCAGCAGTATCAGGTGGCCATCCAGGCGGCTATTGGAGGAAAGATCATCGCTCGGGAAAGTATCAGCGCCATGCGCAAAGACGTTACCGCCAAGTGCTACGGCGGTGACATCACGCGGAAGCGCAAACTGCTGGAAAAGCAGAAGGAAGGTAAGAAACGGATGAAGTCCATCGGCAGCGTCAATATTCCTCAAGAGGCCTTTATCGAGGTGCTTAAGGCCTAAGACGACCTTGCTAGTGCATCCGGGCCCCGGGGCTCGGAGCGGATGAGGCACGATCTCTAAACTCCTGATGAAAGCGTTTTTGAACTGGTTTCTATCTCGCACGGTCCGCCACGCCCGTCAAATGTGTGGACACGCCGACAAGCTGATCTCCGCTCAGCGCGATCTGCTAACGCCCTCGGCCATCAGTGCGGTGCAACAAGCTACCAAAGATCTCTACGATTCCACTCGCGGATCGATCGACCGCGCGGTGATAGAGCAGAAAATGACGGTGCTCAACGACACTGCGGAAAAGTGGCTTAAGCGCTATCCTCATGCTTCTTACCGGGAAAATGTTGAGGTCTTTCTCGTGGCGATTGCGGTGGCCATGGGAATCCGGACATTCCTACTCCAACCGTTCAAAATTCCGACCGGATCCATGCAGCCAACCCTGTATGGAGTCACGGCTGAGAATCGTCCCGGGGATCCCACCTTTGTGATTCCGGGCACCCTGAAGCGCTGGTGGGATTTCATCAGCGCCGGGGCGACCTACTATCACATCGTGGCCAGGAACGACGGCGAGTTCAGCTTGATGGACGAACAACCCTCGCGATTTTTGCTCTTTAATCTGCGGCAACGATTTAAGATCGGCGACGAGGTGTACACCGTTTGGTTCCCGCCAGAGAACCTGTTTCCCAAGCACGCCCAGTTGGGATATGGAGTCACGTTCAGGGCTGGTCAGGATGTTCTAAAAATGCGTGCGGTCAGCGGCGACCATCTTTTTGTGGATCGCATGACGTACAACTTTCGCCGGCCCACTCGGGGCGACATCGTCGTGTTCAAGACTTACGGCATCAAGTATCGCAACATGTCGGAGGATCAGCACTACATCAAACGCCTGGTCGCGTTGGGCGGCGAGAAGATTCAGATTGGCAATGATCGCCATGCGGTGATCAATGGAAAGCGATTGGATTCTTCCACGCCTCATTTCGAGAAAATCTACGATGAGTCCAAGTGGGCTGAGGACGGTTACATGGGCCACGTCAACGCGAGGTTTCGGCCCAGCTTGGGAATCCCGTTGTTCCCGGACGGAGATTCGGTGCTCAACGTTCCCGAAGACCACTACTTTGTCATGGGCGATCATACCTGTGACAGTTCCGACTCCCGCTACTGGGGCACGTTCCCGAAAGAAAATGTCATCGGTAAATCGTTCTTCGTCTACTGGCCGTTCGGCAAACGATTCGGTTGGTGGGGGCACGATTAGAGCCGAAGCGCATCCGCACCAGGAATCTCAGCGCTCTTGAAATCCGGAACCGCCGTCCGCCGGCACAGCCTAGGCTCCTTGGTCATCGAGGTTCCCAAATCACGCATGCCATCGGATTGAAAAGCCAGGCATGACTCGTCGGATTCTCAGTACTCGCACAATGTGTGTTAAATACTATAAATACTTCAGGCTGAAGAAGTTGCCTTTACTAAGTTGGACAGCTGGTGTGGTTAAGCTTTTAACGATCGGTAGGCCGCTTCGTATTGGCTGGCGGTTCGGTCCCAGGAGAAATCGGCGGCCATGGCGTGCTTGCGGTACCAGTTCAGCAACCGCGGCTGCTGGTAGAGCGCTAGCGCTTTCCGGATCGCCTTTGCCAAGGCCCGGGAGCTGTACTCGTGGAATTTGATGCCATCGGCGTGTTTGGGATCCTCGGTAATATCGATAACCGAGTCATCCAATCCGCCGGTCACACGAACGATGGGAATTGTCCCGTAACGGAGGCTGTACATCTGGTTCAATCCACACGGTTCGAACAGCGACGGCATCAGGAAGAAATCCGCCGCGGCTTCGATTCGATGAGAGAGCGCGTGGTTATAGCCAATTTGAACGGCGACTTTGGTGGGATACCGGGCGGCGAGCTCTCGGTAGGCGCGCTCGAGGTCGGCGGCCCCGGATCCCAACAAGACAAATTGCATTCCGGAGGCGAGCATTTCCTCCAGTGCGCCCAACTGGATATCGACGCCTTTTTGATCAGCCAGACGCGTGACGCTGCCAAAGAGCGGCACGGTTGGATCCACCGGCAAGCGCATTTGCTTTTGCAACTCGACCTTGCAGGTCTCTTTACCCGCCAGATCCCTGGCCGAATAGACGGCCGGCAGATGCGGATTTTTTTCCGTTTGCCATTCCTCGTAGTCGACGCCGTTCAAAATGCCACTGAGGATCGATTGCCGGTGGCGCAGCAAAGGATCCAGGCCGCAGCCGTACTCCGCCGTGGTGATCTCGCGCGCGTAGCGTGGGCTGACCGTGGTGAGCAGGTCGGATCCTACAATCGCGGCCTTGAGGCAGTTCACGGTTCCGTAGAATTCCAGACTGCTGGGGGTAAAATATTCGCGAGGCAGATTCGCCCAGGGAAAGGCCTCCGGGCCGAATACACCCTGGTATGCCAGGTTATGGATGGACAAGATGGAGCGCGGTGGATTGTGCCATCCCTCACGCTCGGCTTGGTGGCGAATGAGCGCGGGCACGATACCGACCTGCCAGTCGTGAACATGAACGATCTCAGGCTGCCATGGCAGATAGCGCGCCAGATGCACCACGGCCTTGGCGAGGAAGAAAAAGCGTTGGGCGTTGTCCGGGTAGTCTCGACCCGCTTCGGAATACAACCCGCCACGATCATAGTAGATGGGCTGGTTGATGAAGTAAATCGTCAACCCTGGCTCCGGCTCCAGCACGTGGACAGAAGCTTCAACCCAGTCGGTCGGCCCCATGGGCAATCGCATGAAGTAGTCTAATCGCTGAAGTCCCTGGAGTTTCTCCAGCAGTCCACGGTACAGAGGTGTGACCACACCGACGCGGTGTCCTCGCCGCGCCATGGTCTTGGCCAGAGCGGAGACCATGTCCGCCAGGCCTCCGGTTTTGCTGTAAGGATGCACTTCGCTGCAGCCGATCAGCAAGCGGAGCCCCGGAGGAGTCGCTGAGGGCGAAACCGTCGGTGAGCTCGTTTTCCGGGCTGATTGGGCCCGTTTCCGGGAGCTCATGGCACGATGCGCTCCGTCTGCAGATACGGCCGCAGTGGCTCCGGTATCCGAATCGAGCCGTCGGCCTGCTGATGCGTTTCCAAGAGCGCGACGAAGAGCCGAGCCAAAGCAGTTCCGCTTCCGTTGAGCAGATGGGGCGCGATTTTGTCGCCAGCGGCGGTCTTGAACTTCAAGTTCATGCGGCGGCACTGGAAATCCTCACAGTTGGAGCAGCTGCTCACCTCGAGGTAGGTCCCCTGCCCTGGGGCCCAAACCTCGATGTCATACGTCTTTGCACTCGCAAAACCCATGTCGCCGGTGCAGAGCATGATCACCCGATAATGCAGTCCCAGGAGTTGGAGGACTTTTTCGGCGTTGGCCACCATCTTCTCTAATTCCTCATAGCCGTGCTCGGGCTTGACCACCTTGATGAGTTCCACCTTGTCAAACTGATGGACACGGATCATCCCGCGAGTACCGAGCCCTGCGGCGCCGGCCTCGGCGCGGAAACAAGGGCTGTAGGCGACGTATTGGATGGGGAGCTGGGATTCGTTCAGAGTCTCATCACGATGGATATTCGCCACCGGAGCCTCAGCGGTGGGCAGCAGGTAGAGCTTGCCCATGGTGGAAGCGTCCTTGCCTTCTTGAACGGCATAGGCCTGATCCTCGAACTTCGGGAATTGGCCCACCCCAACCATGCATTCGCGATTGATGATAAACGGCGGCGACACTTCCGTGTAGTGATGCTCCCGCACATGGAGGTCGAGGAGAAATTGAATGAGGGCTCGCTCCAAGCGCGCACCCCACCCGGTGTAGAGCAGAAAGCCGCTGCCAGAAAGTTTTGCACCACGTTCAAAATCCACCAACTTGAGGCTTTGGCAGAGCTGAATGTGGTCCTTGGGCTTAAAGTCGAATTGCGCCTTGGCTCCGAAGGTGCGCATCTCCGGATTGTCCTCGGCCGACTTCCCGAGCGCGACGCTCGTGTGCGGGAGGTTCGGGAGTCGCAGCAGGATATCCTCGCGCGCCTGCTCCACCTCGGCCACTTGTTTGTCGAGCACTGTGATCTGGTCGCCGATAGTCCTCGTCTCAGACTTCTTGGCTTCGGCGGCCGCGAGTTCCTTCTTGCCCATCAAAATGCCAATCTCCTTGGACACTCGATTTCGGGCGGCCTTCAACTCCTCCACCTCGACCAGCAGCTTGCGGCGCTGCTCATCCAATTTCAGGACCTCATCAATCTTCGCTTCGTCCCCTGCCCCACGCGTCGCCAACCGCTGACGCACCATGTCCGCCTGGTCTCGAATTAATTTAATATCAAGCACGGGGCCGATTATAGGCAGAGTTCAAGCTCGGGCAAGCGAAGGCTTTCAGCAGCTTTCCAGCTTGGGAGGCCGTCGGCGAAAGGGTTGAAGGGTAAGGGGTCCGATCACCCCAGTAGCGGCAGCGCCACTCATGGGGGGCGAGCCGCCATTAACTAAAGCTCCCGTAGTCGGATATTCTTGAAGGAAATTTCGTGCCCTGGAGTGCCATTTTTTCCCACGCTATGCACCTGAAGCCCAATAAAACCAGCGGGGGAAAGATCATCCTGGAGATCTGCGGCGGACACGCCGTTGAGCCAGGTGCGAACCCGGGAGCCATCACACTGAACGCGAAGCTGGTTCCACTCTCCGGCCTTGAAGGCTTTGCGGGCAGCCTCGTTTTCCTTGAGATCGTTGAGCCACCCGCGACGCCCCTCATCATACAAGCCCGCTGTCCAAGCCCGGGCGGAGGTGTCGATCTCGGCTTGCAGACCATGAACGCGGCCCGCGGGGACACGAATCTGACGTCCCTTCCAATTCAGTTCAGTGGCGTTCGTGAAGCAATGGCTGCGCACTTGAACGCCCGAGTTCACGCCGGTGGCCACTCGAAAGTCCAGTTCCAGCACAAAATTCGTGAAATCACGGCGGGTGCATAAGAACGAGTTTCCCGTATTGGTAACCGAGGTACCCACAATGCAACCATTCTCTACCCGATACCGGGCTTTGCCTCCGCGCTGGATCCAGCCATCAAGGTCTTTGCCATTAAAGAGCTCGATCCAGGCCGACGCGGGATCCCGGGAGTCGTTTGCGGTGTCCGCACTGAATGAACTCTGAGGGGAAATGAGGCTCCAAATCACAAGGGCGAGCAAGAGTCGGCGTGGCATAGGCGGATGACTTTGGGATAAAGTTGATCCGTTGACAACCCTTAGCTGGCTGGCACCCTACCCACTCAAATTCATCTTCCGCCTTGACCAGAAGTCTTTCCCAGCGAAGGCTGAAACCTAGTCAGCGCTCTGCGCGTCGAATCAATCATGCTTTCAACTATTCGCTCGGTTCATTTCGTCGGGATCTGCGGCACCGCAATGGCTTCAACGGCCGCTGCGATGCAGGAGCGCGGATATCAAGTCTCCGGCTCGGATTCGAATGTCTATCCGCCGATGTCCACCTTCCTCTCGGAGAGGAAGATTCAGGTTTTCTCCGGTTACTCTGAAAGCCACCTTTCGCATCGTCCGGACCTGGTGGTCATCGGCAACGCGATCGGACGTGGCAATCCCGAGGCTGAGGCGGTCCTCGAGCAGAAGATGCGGTATTGCTCGCTTCCGGAGCTGCTCAAAGAGTTTTTCATCCGTGGCAAGCGGTGTCTGGTCGTGGCGGGCACGCACGGCAAGACCACCACCACGTCCTTATTGACCTGGGTTTTCGAGCACAGCGGGCTGCGACCGAGTTATCTCATCGGCGGCATTCCCAACAATCTTTCGCAAGGCGCTCGGTTCACCGACAGCGAGTGGTTTATCATCGAAGGCGACGAGTATGACACGGCTTTCTTCGACAAACGGAGCAAGTTTGTTCACTACCTGCCCGAGGTTGCCATCATCAACAACGTCGAACTGGATCATGCGGACATCTTTGAGAATGTCGCCGCGGTCCAGACTTCGTTTAAACGGCTGATCGTGCTGGTCCCACGGAATGGCCTCGTTCTGGCGAACGGAGACGACCCCAATCTTGCTCCCCTTTTGGATATCAAGCACGCCCCCGTGCGCCGCTACGGCCTTGGAGAAGGAAATGATTTCCGTGCTACCGCCCTCGACCTCTCCCCAGCCGGATCTTCGTTTTCCGTCGGATCCTCCCGCTTCAGAATCCCCCTGGTGGGCGAACTCAACGTCCGCAATGCGCTGGCCGTGGCAGCGTGCGCGCTGCACTGCGGCCTTACCGACGCTCAGATCCAAGCCGCTTTTGATACCTTCCAAGGGGTAAAGCGGCGCATGGAAGTGCGCGGAGTTCGAAATGGCGTGACGGTGATCGATGATTTTGCCCATCACCCGACGGCCATCCGTGAGACCCTCAAAGCGCTCAAGGTGCGCTTTCCGGCTCAGCCCATCTGGTCCATTTTTGAGCCTCGAACGAACAGCACCCGGCGCAACGTCTTCCAGGAGGACCTCGTCACGTCGTTCGATGATGCCGATCACGTCGTAGTTGCCGCCATCGCCAATCCGGAGCTTATCCCGGCCGATCTGCGGCTTGACCCCGAGAAGCTCACTCGACAGCTGAAAGCCAGGGGCAAGGATGCCTCCTTTTTACCCGGGGTCGATGCCATCGTCGATCATTTGGGGACCACCGCCCGCTCCGGAGAGGTCGTCTGTGTGTTCACCAATGGTGGGTTTGGAAACATCCATCAGCGACTTCTCGATCGCTTCGCTTTAACACCCTAAGCGCGGAGGGGCCTCTCGTCCAACAGGTCAGCTTTCATTTGCCACCGAGCCCTGTTTGTGCTGTATTCCTTGGGCGATGGTCCAAAGGCGGCCACAAATGTGGCGGTCCGTGTCATCGTGTGATATCATACCCGCTAACGCATTATGCAAACCAGCACTCAAGAGTCGGCAATTCAAAAAAAGACGGTCGAGCTTTGTGAAACAATCACGACCCATCCCGACTTTCTGAGTCTTAAGGGAAGGGTCGACGCTTTCCTGACCAACGACTCAGCCCGCGATCAATACAATGCGCTGGTGGAACAGGGGCAGATGCTGGAACATCGCCAGCAGACCGGTGGGACCATTACTCAGGAAGAGGTGGCCGATTTCGAGGGGAAGCGTGACGCGGTTCTCCAGAACGCGATCATCAAGGATTTTCTGCAGGCTCAGCAGGAGATCCAAACCATCCAACGCTTCATTGCTGACTACGTCACCAAGACGTTCGAACTGGGTCGGACTCCAGGCGAGGAAGATTTCCAAGACGGCAGCTGTGGTAGTGGCTGCGGCTGCCACTAGCAGCCCGTCGATTGTACCCGACTGGGCTCAACAACCTGAGCAGAGAAGCGGCAGCAATTCTCTGCTCAGTCGACGATCGTCGGGGTGATGAAGATCACCAGCTCGGTTTTGCGCTTGTTATCGTAATTCCCGGTCATCAGCCGTCCGATGATCGGGATGTCTCCGAGGAATGGCACCTTCCGGACCGTCTTGTAGGATTCGTCCTGAATCAGTCCCCCGATCACGACCGTGTTTCCGTCCTTCATGCGCACCAGGGAGGAAGTCTGCTTGATGTCGACTTCCGGGGCGGTCGAGGAGTCGGGACCGCGGGCCGTCTGGATGAGTCGGGTGATAATCGGCGAAATGTCCATGCTCACATGGCCGTCATCCGAAATCTGCGGAGTGATGGATAGGATGGTTCCGACCGTCACCACCTGAATCTCAACGCTGCTTTGGGTGATGGGTGTTCCCGTGGTAGCGATGACCTGAGTCGTACGACGAAAAAACGGCTTATCGAGGCCCACTTTGATCATCGCGGCCTGGTTGTTCAGGGTCCGGATGCGCGGTTGCGACACGATTCGGAGGGTGCCCATTTGCTTCAGTGCGTCCACCACGGCGCGGGCGTCCTTCCGTCCCATGGCCATTGAAAGCGCGGGAGCCGCAGGTTCGTTGCCTCCAATCGGAGAGTCCACGATCATCCGGGACGTGGGGATGAGGGTCGTTCCGCCACCGGAGGAGACATAGTAGTCACCCACCTTGCCCATCACGTTCTGCCAGTCGATGCCCAGATGGTATTCATCGTTCAGTACCACTTCGAAGATTTGGGCTTCGATCTCCACTTGCCGATGAAGGGTCTGACGCACATGGCTCAGGAAATTTCGAATCCGATCCATGGTCGCCTTCTGGTCGCTGACGAAGACCTGACCCGCGGTACGATTGATCACGTACTTGCCCTTGTCGGAAATCAACGCCTTCATTTGCTCATCAAGTTCTTCCCAGAATTTGACGGTATCCGTCTGGTTGATGGAGACACCGGCGCCGTCGCCGCCACCTCCGCCTCCACCCCCGCCAGAAGAGCCACTGGATCCACCCGAGGAGGATCCACCGCTCGACCCGGAAGATCCTCCCGAGGCGATGTTAGCCGAGCTGTTTCCGGTTCCACCACGCACCAACCGCAAATAATCGATGGTAAACACCTCGCTGGTGACGCTCTTCACACGAATCAATCCACGATCGTATTCGGCGTAGTAACCGAAGACTTCCAGCAAGGCGTCCATCGCTTTGTCGAGGGGGAGGTTTTTGAAATCGACGGTGATAGATCCGGCGACGTCGGGATCGGGAACGATGTTCAAATCGAAGGTGCGAGCGAAGAGAGCGAGTGCATCTTGAAGATCGAGTCCCTTCGCGCTGAAGCTATAGGTCCGGTCGCCACCCGGAAGCCCACCCGCGGCCGCCTGGGCGTCACGTGGCAGGAGGGAAGTCCGTGGAGGGATGGGAAGCGGAGCGGTCGGAGGTGTCGTCTTGGGTGGAGGTGCCGGAGCAAACTCGCTTTCGAGGCGCTGAGGGGGCTTCGACGCTGCGGGCTTTGCGGCGGCCACATCAACCTTCTTCTTGGCGGAGCCGCTCTTGCAGCTCGGGGTAACCAGGCAGAGCAGCAGGAGAAGCCAACTCAGGGCGCGGCCTTGTCGCATGGCTCGAGCCAGGGGGCTCGGGGAAGGTTCGATCATGGTATTCATCGGTTTTGGAGTGTGCCACTCGCTCATCGCGGTTCTGCTTCAGTTGGGTCGGACGGATCAGTGGCGGAGCCTTCATCCGTGGTCTGACCGGGTCTAGCGGTGGCGCCGTCAAAGTGTAGTTCGAGCTTCTTCTCGGTCCCATCGTGCCCCCGGAGCAAGACCGAGTGAGAATCAATAAGGATGATTCTGAACTCGGCGATCCGGTCGCCTTCGCCGAACACGCCACCATCGACTACAGCAAAGCGCCGTTCTTGGTGTCGACTGATTGCCTGCAGTCGAAAGTTCGTTCGGCTTGGTGCCAAAGGTGCATGGGCTGCAAGGTCACCAGACTGCAGGGGCCTTGGCTGGAAGGGATCCCGTCGCAACGGCTCGCTGATGAGCATTTGCGGCCAGTCACGGAGCCCCGTCAGGTAGCGTGGGGGGGAGTTGGTCGTGCTCAGTCCTTCCCCTTCATCGCCTTCGGGCGGCGCTTCGCTGTCCGCCTCCCTTCCGGAGACGAGCAAGGGACCAGATCCCGTGAACAGATTGAATTGGAAGGCGGCCATCCCCACAGCGGTTGCCAGCAGGAAGGCCACCGCCACTTTATTTTGCAGCAGCTTTGTCATTGGCTTTCCGCGTCCAGAACTGGAGTTCGACGATGACTGACGAAACGGACGAGTCCTTCTCGGCGACAGCGCTGAGCGATACAATTTCCACTTTGTGGGGGAAATGCTCAATTTGGCTCAGGAGGCTGACGAGCCTCTCGAAGGACGATGCCACCCCTTCGGCTACGGGTTGAGCATGGAGGCGCAGCGTGGCGGGAAGAATCACCGCACCGTCCACCGCCTGAACTCGATCGCTGGAAGTCCGCACCACCAGGTCCGGCTTCCAGCCGGACAGGCGACACAGCTTTTCTATTTCAACCACGAGCCCCACAACATTCTCTCGTTTGGGGATCAGGAAATCCTCGGCACGGGCGACCTGGTTGCTGAGGCTCGCTTGGTCGACCACTTGGGATCCGGTTGCATCCACGATATCCTGCGCCAGGCCCGCGGCTTCTTCGCGAGCAGCCACCACCTGCGCCAGGGATGCCCTCGGCAGCTGGAGAACCAAAGCGTGCAGCGTAAGCAGCAGGCAGACCGCGATTCCGATGCCGAGGGAGGTCATGCTGGTCAGCCGACGTTCCCATTGCTCGACCAAGGACAGAGGTTTTCCGGAGGATTGCATCCGGCTCACGGCCGGTTTATCCGTGGGCGAGGCAACCGTGAGCGGCTCCTTGCTCAAGGCGGGTGACGGTTGAGGGAGCGACGGCTGCGCCGGAGCCGGTGGAACCCGAGGTACAGGCGTGTCGCTCATGGAATCACTCCCTCCACAAAAAACGGCTTCTCGCCATCGTTCCCGGACCCGGCTGCGGTTAGCCCCCGAATCTCAGTGGAAGACTCCTGAAAAAGGCGAGTTCGGGTGCTGGCGGCAATCTGGGCTTTGAAAACGCTGTTGGTCAGCTCACGCTCAAACGCCTCCAAGGCGGTGAAGAAGTCCATCGTTGAGACCATTTGACGCCCTTCCAAGCGGAAGTACCATCGATTGGTGGCACGGTTGAGGTCGAGGCGCCCTAAAACAAAGGTTTCGGGAAGATGCGACCCGAGATACCGTAGCAAGAGAACCGGGACAGGCGGATCCGTGGGGCTCCCGACGGACGCGACAAAGGCCTGCTTCTGGAGGGCGATCTTCCAAACGCTTAAAGTTTCTTCATGCTGTGTCCGCGATTCCTCGATCTGAGACTGAATGCTCTGCAGTTGCAGATCCCGGTCCTTGATCAAGTGGTTGATCCACCCACTGAACCCGACGGAGAAAACAAGGCCGGCAGCGACTGCGACAGCCGCCAGCCGCCGTCGGTAGACATCCTCGCTGTGAAATTGACTCAGCAGGTTCCCCGGGGTGCGAGGCGATAGCTGTGATGTTTCCCAGGCCAGCAGAAATTCATTCTCGGCACCGTCCGTGGCCTGCTGGCTCATTCCGGAAGGCACCTTGACGTTCTCCAGAGCCCGTTTCGCTGTCTCCCCAATCACCCAGAATTCGTCCAGGGTTGATTCGAACTGCTGCTGACAGAACAATCGGGTGCGGTTCAGCTCCTGTTCCAGTCGTTCCGTTGGACGCGCAACAGCCTTGACAACTTTGAGAGTGGGCCCCGCTTTCGTAGGATCAAGCGGACTGCTAGACGGTGCCGCGGACATGGCCACCGAACGAGCAAACCAGACTTGGTCTTTCCGTCCCACCACCAGGGCGATGGAGCCTCCGATATCAGCACTGAGGAGAATTGGCTTGTTAGTGGAGGCCGTGAGCTTTTGGATTTGCCGAGTGAGGACCGTCGCGGGGGCGAAGACCGCTCTCAGGTTGTATCCTTGCGCCAAGCAAGCCTCTCGAATGCTGGTCACCCAATCCCGAGGCAGTAGGGTGAGCAGGAAACGCTGATTGGTTTTCATCGGGACCGGGGTGTTCAGCCCGTAACAGGCCGGCTGGTCCTCGAAGAATCGACTCTGCTGCACTCGCCGCTCAAGGAAGCTTCGGACGAGGCTTCTTCGGCCGATGGGAGCCTCTTGGAGATGGTACAGCAGGCTTCGGTTTTCGACCACCACCATCACGTCCTTACCGCGGAATCCGGTGTTGGAAACGGCGTCCCGCAGGATCCGTTCGAACTCCTCGACCCGATCCGTCACCGTCGGGCAGACCCAGCTGGACACAAGCTTGGATCCCCGCACATGGACGGCTTTCACCTGCCCGTTCAACCAACTCAGGGACAAGATGCTTCGGTTCATAGTTGGTGTGCGCGAAGAGGATTGGTCCGATCAACGGTCAACCGCTCGCGACAGAGGCAATTTCTGCATCGCGCACGACACTATTCCTCTCCAAGCAACTCTGCGGCCAACCCGTGCGCAAAAGTGTTTTCTGAACAAGAGAGGAGCCTGACCGATGGTCGGACGCTGGTCTTGAGGCAGTGTCGGAGAAGCTACTCCATCAAAGTCCGGAAGGACCTTGGTTCAACATCAGGCGAGCAATCTGAGCGGCGGAGAGGGCGCGATCGAAGAGAGAAACATTGTCCAAACTTCCCTGGAAGTAGTTGCCGCCACCGTCAAAAAGTCCCCCGCCACCGATTCTAAAAGAGTGCATCGAGCTGCCAAAATCCGTACGGTTCAACCGCTGACCACCGGCGGCGCGAAGAGTGCCATCCACGTAGATCCGCAAGGCCTGACCATCCGCAGTGACCGCCACATGATGCCACTCGCCCATGGGAAAGGGATAGGCGATGGCCGCCTGCCCAGCGCGCTGGGTGGTAACGACCAGGTCGCCGCCGGCAGCAAACCCCAGCACCGCGACTCCTTGCTGGCCGCAAAGACCGGCGGGGCTCAAGGCCGAAAGGCTGGTCGGATTCACCCAGCAGGCCAGGGAGAACTCGTTCAATCCATTCATCAGGGATTGCGAGACATCCGAGAAGCCGGTAGTGCCGTTCAATGCTAACGCCGTGTTGGTGGCGCTGAAGCCGGTATATGCGGGCACCACCAGAGTGCAATTGGACACGCTCGCACCTGCTGAGAGAGCGGCGTTGGCGAGCACACCCGCAGTTCCCAGGTTGGTTGAGATGATCGAGGTAGCCCCTTCATCAAAAGACCAATAACCGATCGGTGGCAGCGGAGATCGAAAATCAAAATGAGCGTCCCCCTGGACCACATGCCGCTGGACCAACGCTCCATTCGAGGGAGCGTAAAGGCTCAGAGGAGTTCCCTGCAGCAGGTATCGAGCGACGGTGGAAGGCGCGGCGATCGGCGTGCCGCCGTCGGTTGCGAAGGCGAGAGAGCGAAATACAACGTAGCTAAACATCTCCGCGAAGCTGAGGCGCGCCACGTGCAGATGGGACGCCTTGCCTTGCCATGCGGCGCCGAACCCGGCGGCCACCGGTGGGTCCGGGTTGGAGGGGCTGGGCGTCCAATCCCACAAGCTATCGAAAGCCGGCTGGGTGGCGACACCGGATGAGAACGGCAGCGTCAGCCCCCGCTTGGTGCTGCTGACAATCATGACACGCGCGAAGGCGTTGGGGACCTGCGTGGGCACGGATGGATCCAAGCCACCGTTGGGCTGGCTGAACGGCAGGATGCCCGAACCCAAGTTCGGTTGAAAGCGCGGATCGATCAGGTAAATCCGGCGGCTGGTGAGTTCGGAGGGAAACTGGGGGAAGACCTGCCTCACCGCGATCAAATTCATTCCGCTGACCTGCACCACAGCTTGGGCCCAGGTATTCGCTCCCGGAACGGTACGAGTCGAGAGAACCGATTTTTGGAGGGCCTCCGTCAACTGGGAGAGGATCGCATCCTCGGCCTGGGCGGTCTTGCGCGCCTGGGCGACGATCGTTGGCAGAAGAGCCAAGGCAACCGCAGCCATGCCGCCCAGCAGCACTAAGACCCAGACCAGGCTAAACCCGGAGTTGAGACGAGCGCGTCGGCCGACGGTAGGTGGAAGGTCCGGGAGCATGGCTCGGGCTCACTGTAACCGCCACCGCGAGGGAATTCCGTCGTAGATGAAATTCGCGGGCCCTTGAACGGTATGGACCAGGTTTAACTCGTCAGGATTGGCCGGAGGCGACGTGTAGGGCGTGTCGTGCCGATAGAACCTCACCACCGTGCCGCGCAAGTAGTAGGCATCCACAGCGTTCGTGACATCAAAGGCAAAGGTGGGATTCTGGTTGAACTGGGCAAACGGGATCTCACCGGGGAAGCTGGGATTGCTCACGGTTAGGCGAAAAAAGTGAGGTGCCAGGTTGATGCGCTGAACGTGGAGGTGGTGTCCGTTGCCGTTCCAGGCTGCTGGCCAGCCGGTGGGAGGAGCCTTGGTGAATGGATTCAAGGACCAGTTCCATATATTGTCGAACCGGTTCCGATTGCCGGCCGTGTTAGCCGCTTTGCCGCTTGTCACCGGGATCGTCAGACCTCGCTTGGTGCAGCTAATGATCAGGATTCTAGCGTTGGTCGGCGCCACGCTTCCTGAGGCCGAAGACGTGAAGAGCGGGTCGGTGCCGTTGGACGGGGTGAATGCGGGATGAATCAGATAGACACGCCCGCTTCCTGCTGGATTCGCAGGATCACTGTAGGCCACGTCGGTCGGGCTAAGCCCCAAGGAACTGCTGACATTGGTGACCCACGAGGCCGAGCCGGGAATCGTCTGCCAGGCCTGAACGTGTGAGCTGAGTCCGTCAGCGAGTGTCTGAAGGGTTTTGGCCTCCCGCGCAGCATTCGATTCGATGACCCGCCGAATGAGGTTTGGGCCCACCATTCCGGCAAGGATGGAGACAATCGCCAGCACGCCGATCATCTCGATCATGGAGAATCCTCCCCTGCCCCGCCGGTGGTCTTTCTGGGCGAAAAGGCTGACAATCGAGCTCATGAGATTCTGAGTTATTGCACGGTTAGCAGGCTGACGATGGGCATAAAAATGGAGAGCGCGATGATCCCAACAAAACCAATCAGGAAGAGGATCAGAATCGGCTCTATCAAAGTGAAGAGCCGCTTGATCTGACGTGGAAGCACTTCGTTGTAGTACGCGGCGACGTTTTCAAGCGCGGTGCCCAGGCTTCCGGTGTTCTCCCCGACCCGAACCATCTGCACCAGCATGCCGGCGAAGATCGGATGAGCAGTCATGGCCGTATGCATTTGACGCCCCTCGTTGACCGCTTGGCGAAGATCTCCGATGGCCTGCTCGATCACCAGGTTGCCGGTCAGTGTTCGGGTGAGATCGAGGCAGTCCAACAAGGGCAAACCTGCCTGATACATGATCGCGAGGTTCTGAGAGAATCGGGAGAGGCCCACCATTTTCCACATGGGCCCCAGCAACGGCACTGCCAGCTTGAAGCGATCAATGGCCGTAGCGAGCGCCAGCGAGAATCGAACCACCAATTTGAAGCCCACGGCGGCTGCCCCCAGAGCCAGCAGCATCTGCAGCCAATATTGCACGAAGAACTGGCTCACTCCCAGAACTGCCTGAGTCAGCCCCGGCAGCGGGATGTTCAGCTCCGTTAGGAGTTTGGCGAACCGCGGAACCAAGAACGTGAAGACCACCACAACGAACATTAAAGCGCAACCGAGGATAAACATCGGATAGATGAGCGCCTGGCGCACATCCGCGCGAAGGTGATCGCACCACTCGAGATACAAGCGAACCTGATTGCAGGTCTCGGAGAGCTTCCCGCTCGCCTCACCCGCTCGAATCAAATTGACGACGAGAGGCGGAAACGACCGCGGGTGCATGGACAAAGCACTGCTCAGCGTCTGACCAGACTGGACGCGCTCGACCAGGTCCAACATGACCTTTCGAAGGGTCGGGTGAGCGTTCTCGGTAATGTCGTTGCTGAGCGCAGTCACCAGCGGAATCCCAGCTCGCAGCTGGAGCGAGAGTTGGAAAAAGAATTCCGTCAGAACCTGGGCGGGAATGCCTCTGGTGAATCCTGCGCCTGAGGCGAGTCCTGGGCGTGCCTCCCTGACTTTCGCTAGCCAGTGGCCGCGGCTGCGAAACCGCATCTCCAGGGCGACCTCCGACATGGCTTCCTCCTGGCCGGTGTATTCGAGGCCCTTCTCTGATATGGCGGTGAAGGCATAAGTTGGCATGGCGCGAGCCTCTCTACAGTTGCGTCACTCGGAGCACCTCCGACAGTGTCGTTAGGCCCCGCATGGCCTTGTTGAGCCCATCCTGCAGCATGGGCACAAAGCCGGCCTCGGTTACGATACGGCGCCTCCGCTCCTCATCATTGTCGATCGCGATCAGCCCCTGATGGCTGGAGTCCAGAGCCAGCAACTCATAGATACCCAGACGCCCGGTGTAACCCGTTTGACGACACGTTGGGCATCCAACGGGTTCCCAGAGCTGGACTGGTAGATCTCCCGCGGGCTTAAGGCGCAGCTTGGCGAGAGCCGCCTCCGGATTCGCTAGAGGCCGGCGACACTCATGACAGAGCTGGCGGACTAGACGCTGCCCGATGACTCCGGCGAGCGTCGGGGCGATAAGGTATGGCTCCACGCCCAGGTCGATCAATCGGTGGATGGCTCCCGGAGCATCGTTGGTGTGCAAGGTCGAGAACACCAAATGACCGGTCAGGGCGGCCCGCACCATTAGCTGCGCGGTCTCCTTGTCGCGCGTCTCTCCGATCAGAATGACATCTGGATCCTGACGAAGCAGCGTTCGCAACCCATCGGCGAAGGTGAGTCCTACCGTCTCGTTGATCTGGGTCTGCCGCACGAGTGGAAGCTGATACTCAATGGGATCCTCCAGCGTGAAAATGCTCTTTTCCGCTGCGTTGATCTGCCCCAGCGCGGTGTAGAGGGTGGTGGTTTTGCCGCTACCCGTGGGGCCTGTGACCAGAATCACTCCATGGGGACGCTCGAGCAGTTCCTTGAACCGGCGCTCCATGTCGGGAGGCATGTTCAGGCGCTGGAGGTCCAAGCGCTTGTCCGATCGATCCAACAGCCGCAGAACCACGCTCTCGCCGTAGGAGGTCGGTAGGCTCGACAACCGTAATCCTACCTCGCGACCACCCACGGTAACGGTGGTGCGCCCGCCTTGCGGCCTTAGGGTATCCGCGATGTCCATCTTGCCGAGAATCTTAAACCGCGCGATCAATGCTGCCTGCAGCTCCTTGGGCATCAGGTAGCCAGGCTGCAGAATACCATCCTTCCGCCACCGAATACGCAGATACTTTTCCTCCGGCTGGATATGGATGTCGCTCGCCTCCATCAGGATCGCTTCGTTGATGATGCGGTCGGCCAGCCGGATCATCGGGGCATCCGACTCGGTCGTCGTCGCCAGCCGCTCCGTGCCCATCTTCAGCAACTCATCGACCAGCTGGTCGAGCCGCTGACCCTCGACGTAACAGCGATCGATGGACTGCAGGACATCGCCCTCGGTGGCGGCGACAAACTCCACCGGAAGCTGGGTGGATTGCTCGATCGCGTCGAAGGCGATGACGTTGAGGGGATCCGAGATCGCAACCTTGAGGGTGCCATCGACCAGTTCCACTGGAATCGCAGTAAACCGCCGAGCCAGGGTTTGGGGAACCAGCCGGATCACCTCAGGGGGAATGGAACGGTTACCCAGAGTGATTTGTTCGCCCTGGGTCTTGGATGCCAGGAACGAAGCCAGCAACTGTTCTTCGACAAAGCCCAACTCGAGCAACACCTCTCCTAACAGGCCGCCTTTGCGCTTCTGCTCGCGCAGCGCAAGGTCGAGCTGGGTTTGGGAGACGTGACCCTGGTTCAGGAGCCAGTCACCGAGTCGTGGCGAGGGGGAAGTCGCAGCCATGAGTAACGAATAGGTAGGCTAAGGGTTGAAAGGAAAACTGCGGCCCCGAGGGCTAAGGGCCATCGGAGCCGCGTTGTTTTCGAAAGGCTGTAAGCGCGGGATTCGGGGCAAGGCTTCGTGTCCGGGTTTCCCGAGCCGGGTCTCTAGAGACGCATTCCGCAGGAATTCGAACCTGGACAGATGGCTCATGGACGGGAGGCCCCGTTACTGATGGGCGATGTAGAGGTAGACCGTGACCGTTCCGTTCGCCGCCGGCGCTGAATAGATGCACCGCCCGCGGTTGTCCGACGCAGTGCTGCCGTTATTGTTCACGTTGTCGATGAGAAGATTGAGGGAGATCGCATCCTTCAGCGGCACCCCTGGAATCATCAGGCTGACGATGACAATACCGGAGGAGAAGTCGGAGGTGGCGGTATTGTTGTCGAGGTCAAAATTGTTGCCACTGTTGGCGGCGGTTACCGTGACGGTGCCGGAGACCTGTGCGGTCCGGCTGCGCACGTGAGTGCGGGCCGTCAGTGCGCCAGACGTCAGGAGGCTGCCGAGAGGAACGCTGACCAAACGATCAATGAAGCCCCCGATGACCAGATCGGCGTCAAACCGACCGGCCGCGACGGCGGTATCCGCGGTTCCGGTACCGTTCCGCACGGGAAACGCGTTACTCTTGGAATAGTAGTCCACCGCCGCAGTTCGCAGGGTGTTATAGATCAGCGCTGTTCCACTGACCTTGCTCCGAGCCACCGCATCCATCACTTTCGGAACGAGCACCGCTGCTAGGATACCGATGATCGCCAGCACACCGATCATCTCGATGAGGGTAAATCCCCGTTCTTGTTTTACTAAACGCATGTTCATCACTCTAGGGTTGGCTCGTTCGTCGGCAGCGGTCTTGGAATCGCTCGAGCTGCGCAAAACCAGATGGTCGGATTGACAGTCCCACTGTGGTGCATCGGTCGGTCAGAAAACCGAACACCTCACATCGCTGATTTCACTATCGGAACGAACCCAATTCGACTTTAACCGAAATCTGCAACGAGAGCGCGTTGGGTGTGATTACCTTCGCTTGACCAGCCTCACACCCTCCCCCCCTTATTCCCCCCCGCGACTTCTGCCTTCCCTGATGAAACCGAATCGGGCAGGTTTTTCGCCTATGAACTCTTGTCCACTGCGCACCTCGGTCGTCGGGAGCTACCCTTTTCCAGGATGGCTCGAATTCGCGAGCCAGAATCTAGACCGTTTCGGTTCCAAGGATGTGGAGGAACTTCAGGAGGATGCGGTGATCGCGGCGGTTCACGACCAGACGGCGGCTGGGCTCGATGTGATCACAGATGGCGAGCAAACCCGTCTCGATTTCAATTTATCATTCTATGGACATCTTCAAGGGATCTCCTTGGAAGGCCAGCCGCCGAGGCGTTGGGGCCCACCAGCACATGACCAGCGCGGGCGTCATGAGATCCAAGACGAGCTGCGGGCTCCCGGGGGATTGGGTTGTGTGGCGGAGTTTCGGCGTCTGCAACGTCTTGCCCCCGCAGGGCCGACGCTGAAGGTCAGCGTCCCCGGGCCGTATACCATGAGCGGCCGACTGTTGCCCAACGCGCGCTATCCTGATCGTTATGCTGTCACGGAGGCCCTGCTCCCCATCGTGCGGCAAGAACTCATTGATCTGGCCCACGCCGGCTGCCAGGAAATCTGTGTCGATGAACCCTCCATGAGTTGCTACGGGCATCGCGAGGATCGCCGTCGACTGGTGGATATCTTTAACCGAACCGTCGAGGGAGCGCGCGGCAAATGCCGTATCGCCACCCACCTCTGCTTCGGCAACTACAAGGGCCGGGCCGTGGGCGGGCGCAAGGCGCGTGCGCTGTTTCCCGACTTTCTAGACATGCACGTCGATGAAATGCATATCGAGATGGCCAACACCTGTTTCACGGAAATCGATTTGATCGGTGAGGTGGTGAAGCGGATGGACGCTGCCGTTGGAATTATCGACGTTAAAAGCTATTACATCGAGAGCCCGGCCGAAATTGCCGAACGAGTCCGGCATTGCCTCCAATATGCCCCTCCGGAGCGGCTCGTCTTTGCGCCCGACTGTGGACTGAGTCAAACGGCCCGGTGGGCGGCCCGGGACAAGTTACGTCACATGGTGCTGGGGATTCAGCAGGTGAAGAAGTCCTTGGGATTGGCTGGCTAACGGGACTCTCGACAAACTTACCCGGCCGCTTATAGGCTCTTCTGCAATGTTGTCACTCGCGCCCGATTTGGTCATTGCAGGCCGCAGCTTCAGCTCTCGGTTACTGGTGGGGACGGGTAAGTTTTCGTCCCCGGAATCCATGCGAGATGCCTTGGCTGCCAGCGGCACTGGAATCGTCACCGTGGCTCTACGTCGGGCCGACTTAAGCGGCAAGAAGGACCCGTTCGCCAACATTCTGGAGTTCATCGACCGAGACAGTTACCTCCTTCTGCCCAACACCAGTGGAGCGATGAATGCCGAGGAAGCGGTTCGGCTGGCTCGGTTGGCGGCAGCGGCCGGGTTGCCAAAATGGGTAAAGCTGGAGATCCACCCCGACCCCCGTTACCTGCTGCCGGATCCCATCGAGACGTATAAGGCTGCCGAACAGCTCGTAAAAGAGGGCTTCACCGTCCTGCCCTACATCAATGCGGATCCCGTCCTCGCGAAGCGACTTCAGGAAGTGGGGGTGGCGACTGTCATGCCGTTGGGGGCGCCGATCGGCTCCAATCGCGGGGTTCAAACCCGGGACCAGATACGCATCATTATCGAGCAAGCAACTGTCCCGGTGGTGGTCGATGCCGGTTTGGGGGCGCCCAGTCATGCCGCTGAGGCCATGGAACTAGGAGCTGACGCGGTGCTGATCAACACGGCCATCGCGATCGCCAGCAACCCCTGCCGAATGGCCACAGCGTTCAGCCAGGCGGTTCAAGCGGGACGCGCCGCCTACGAGATGGGCCTGGCCGAGGCGGGGACGTCGGCCGTGCCAACCAGTCCACTCACCGCTTTTCTCAACTAACCTAAACCGCCTCATCTGATCTCCCATGGCATCCTCCCCGTCCAATTCCTCCCACGGTTACCCCAAACCCGCACGCATTCAGGCACTGCTGAAGCGGGCCGGCGACGCCCGTGTTTTGGTGATCGGGGATGTCATGCTCGACCAGTTCATCTGGGGCAGCGTGGGTCGAATCTCACCGGAGGCGCCGGTGCCGATCGTCGATTTCGAGCGGGAAAGCTTTATTCCCGGCGGAGCGGCCAATGTCGCCCGGAACCTGGCGGCACTGGGTTGCCCGGCCAAGATCTATAGTGTGGTTGGGGATGACCGTGCGGGAGAGCAGTTGCAAAACCTGCTCTCTGCCCAGCATGTGAACTGCCGTCACCTGCTCCGCCATCCGAAACGGTTCACCAGCATCAAGACGCGCATTGTAGCTCACCGGCAACAGGTGGTCCGGGTGGACCGCGAATCCAAGGAGGAATTAGACGAGGCGGCCACTCGCGGCCTGATTGCGGCGGTAGCACGGGACATCAGACACTGCGATGCGGTCATCGTGGGCGATTATGGCAAAGGCTTGGTTTCCCAGACGCTCCTGGATGCGCTGAAAGAACTCTGTCGTGCCCACGGAGTGTGGCTGAGCCTCGACCCCAAGCCCGTTCACCGGCTGGATTTACGCGGCCTCTCCTTAATCACGCCGAATCGGAAAGAGGCCTTCGAGCTGGCGAGAATGACCGAGGCTCCCCGAGACCGAGATCCGCTGCGCGATAAAGGGCTCAGGGCGGTCGCGCGCGCATTGTTCGAGGAGCTGGAACCGGCGCTCCTGCTGATCACCCTGGGAGAACAAGGCATGCTGCTTTGTCAACGTGACACCCCTCCCTTGCACATCCCAACGGTTGCCCAGGAGGTATTTGACGTCTCGGGGGCGGGCGATACGGTGATTGCCTGCTTCACGCTGGCCATCGCGAGTGGGGCTTCGCCCGTGGAGGCGGCTCTGCTCTCCAATCACGCGGCGGGGGTGGTCGTGGGAAAAATTGGCACGGCGGTGGTATCTCCCGAGGAGATTTCCCGAAGCCTTGCCGACGCTCATCGCGGGTAGGCTCCAACTGGCTTCAGCCCCGACGCCAGATCAGAGTCGTTCCCGCCAGCTTGTCATGCCACGACTGCTTGCGAACATCCCAGGCGACCCAAAGGAACCCCAGGAACAGGGGAATAGCGGACAGAAAAGAGGCGAGAGCGCGAACCAGGGCCACCTGAAAGCCAACGGCCCGGCCATCGGTTTCAACCAGCGCCAAGCCGAAAACGCGAGCGCCGAGTGTAGCGCCCGACCAGGACCAGAGAGCCACATGATATCCCAGCCACAGCAGCAGAAAACCCCGCCCTTCCGCACCCACTAGATGCGCCAGGCAGATAACCACGATGAAATCGAGCAGGGTGGCCACCGTGCGGACAAAGAATCCTACCGGCCGACCGACGGTGTAGGGGGGAGGCATCGGAGGGATGGGGGCTTCCCCTGAGCGCCCCCCCTGCCCTGCGCCGTGCTCGGTGGCAAGCATGGCTTCGCCTTCGGGGGGGCGGGCGGGACGCACGGCTTGAAAACCGGCGAGAATGAGTCCCCCGACCGCCAGAGGGAACACTCCAATCCAAACCCCCAGACCGATGACCGGGATCATATACATCAGGCAAAGCACGACACTCCCCAAGATCAAGCTCACCAACGGTCGCTGCAGGAAGGCTAGACCAAGCTGCTGTCCTAGCTGAAATCCGATGAACCGGACCACCACCATTCGTCCGAACAGCACCAGCATGAGCAGAGCGAACGCGAGGATCAGTCCGATCCCGATCGTGCCGAGAATTAGAAAAAAGAGAAAGCAGAGCGAAAAAAGAACGCAGCCCAGCAATCCCGCCAAATAGCAGGCCATGGGGCGGTTGGCCAGCACCTGAACACAGCGGTCGGTGGGGCCTGCCAGAATCAAACCCATCAAAGCATAGAGCAACAGGAAGGCGGCCGGAACCGACCATGCCCAGAGCACGCGGGGCGGAAGAGGACGCAGATAGACTGCGCCTTGGGTCACCCATTTCAAGAAGCCGGTCAGGAGCGGGAAATTGTCTTGGTTGATGACAATATTGTCCGATCGTAGTTTAGCGCCGGTCTGTTGCTGAATCTTGCCCCCGATAACAAACGCCGGCCGACGGAGGACCGCGCTCGACGATGCTTCGATATCTCCAAAGACCACCACCACCGTTCCCCGAATCTTTCCGGTCACTTTGAGGTTCCCGCCCACCACCACCACTCCCTCGCGCACCTCGCCATCGACGGTGGCGTCGCCGCTGACGACCACGACTTTGGAAACGCTATCTTCAGCGGCAACCGCTCCGTCGTTTCCAAAGCGAACCACTTCATGGAGCCGGGGCGGCTGGGGTAGGGTTGGTTCGGGCTCCGCCTCAGCCCCCAGGGCTCGGCCTGCGGCCCATATCAAGATGCCGAGGAACGCTGCTGCCTGTCCCCAGAATGATCGGATGGTTACGGAGAGGCAGCTCATGAGTGATGAGGAAACATGCGTCGGTAAATGAGGGTTCCCACCGCCAGGCAGCTCAGATAGACAATGGCAAGCCCGCCGCCGAGCAACCACCACACGGTCATGGGAACCACCGCTAGACAGGCCTCGACAGCCGCCCCCAAGCTGGAGATGACCTGTAGGCACAAAGCCAGGAGTCCGAATACCGACGAGGCTCCCCCGCTGGAGGTGCTTTCGCTAAACAATAAAGGGGATTCTGCCGCCAAGCCTCCCGCGAAATACGCGACCCCGAGAGCCAGGGCGAACAGCCAGCTCATCCCGAGAACACGAGCGGCCAAAGGCCAGGAAAGAATCGGACGACGCCACCACACCTGCTGGCGTTCGGCGGTCAGGCGAGCGAGCACGGAGGGGGTGAGCGTCGCCGGAGCCTTGGGATAGGGCAAACGGCGCAGTATTTGGTCCAATTCCGGATCTTGATCCATGTTCTCACTCATAAGTCATCGATTCCTTCCGGTATCCGCTGTAAGTGACGTTTCAGCGACTCGCGTCCCCGATGAATGTCGGTTTTGACCTTGCTCAGCGATATCTTGAGCTGGGCCGCAATTTCTTCATAACTCAGATCCTCAAAGTGATACAGCACCAACGGGATCCGCTGACCGGCCGGCAAACGGGCCAACCCGGCCTCAACCCAACGATTACGCGCGTCGGCATCCCAACGTTCGGATTCCAAGTTCGGCGCCGGCAGATCGGCGACGGGGTCATGATCATCCTGTCCCGGGGCCGCAAGCTCCGAAAAAAAGTTCCAACGTGCCCGGTACCGAGTCAGGTGGTTTAAGGCCAGGTTACGGGCTACGGTTTTGAGCCAGCCGCCTGCAGTCGGGCTCTGCCCGATCTCGCTGAAGCGCTCGTAGGCCTTGAGGAAGACCTCCTGGGAAATGTCCTGGGCTTCAGCGGGGCTTCCGACCAGCCGCACCGCTGTTCCATAAACCATGTCCTGATAGGCTCGCATAAAAGCCTCGAATTGTTGGAGATCATCCATCCGGCGCTCCCGAGCGCGTCCAGCTCAACATACTTGAAGGACCCGCGTGAAGGGCAAAGAGTTGCAAGGAATTTAAAAAGGCTGGGATCGCCTCTGCCGGATCCCGCCGAGGGCGATCACGGACCGAGCCTGGCACGATAAAACCTGGGCCCTGCCCCTAGCCCGGTTGGCTCGCTCACCCGGAGGACTCCGGAGGCTGGAAGATCGACGGTCAGCCAGGATGCCCAGGTCTCAAGATCGACTGATACCTCGATCTGGATCACCGAACCCGGGGTCCCTACCACGTTGAAGGCAAAATCGCCATTGGGCGCCTGCTGCGGGTCCACCAATTCGAGCGGAACCTCTTCGACTACCTGGCCGGTGAGGGCCAAGTCGAACACGACGTCGGAGCTGTCCACATCACTTTGGTGGACCTCCACAGCGACAACGTTGTCTCCCACCACCAGATTGGTGGTCGGTAGGCTGATAGGTCCAGCCAAAGTCGCGTTACCAACCGTGCGCGTGGCAGGGGTGGAGTATACAATGTCACCCGACGGCATTCCGACTCGATACGCCTCCTGTCCGTTGAGGTAGACCACGGCTCCATCGTCGATCGCCATCAGGGCATTCAGTGTCAGCGATTGCGTCGATAGGAGCTGGAAGGAGGTTCGGAAATAATAGGTCCAGCGTCCGAGTACCAACGGGGTCAACTTAGGCACCGGTAGGTTGGCCGTTTCCGCCGTGAGCGCGCCCAGACCGACGGGCCAGCCTGAGTCATCGAATCCACGCTGAGTCCAGGGCACCGACGACAGGTCGTCGGTTTGTTCGAAACGCCAGAGATTGGTCAAGGTTACCAGCTCCACCACGTTGGTCCCGTTGATGGGGACCGTGTCGTTGTCACTCAGATTGAGAGTCGCACTCCCAGGCACCCCGACCACGTAACCAGCCCCGAACGCCAAGGTGAGACGAACGGTCTCGGTGGTTTCCTTGATGGAGTCATCTGTGGGGGTAACCAACACAACCGCGGATGATGCGCCAGCTTCGATGGTGGCTTGGACGGGAGCGGTGTAATCGTTTCCAGGGATCGCCGTGCCTCCGAAGCCAAAGGCGACGGTCAGGGGTTGGTTGGTTGCGTAGGATCTCGTGATGAGAAAGGCTCCAGCATCGGGACCTGACTCCGACATAACCTCGTCGAGGGCTGTCACCGTCACGGCCGGTAGAGGAAAGACGGAAAGTCGGGCGGCGGGGCTGGTCACCGCCCCAAACAGGTTCGACACCACGACTGAGTAGTCGCCGCTCTGCCCCAGGCTGACAGCACTCAGCTGTAACGTCGAATTAGTGGCGTCAGGTAGGGGCACCGTTCCGCGCATCCACTGATAGGAGAACGGTGCGGTGCCCGTAGCGCTGACGGAGAAGAGCGCATTCTGGCCGGCGAGCACCTCGCGGCTCTGAGGCGTGGCGGAGAGGGATGGACGTAGCCCCAGCACCAAAGCCGCCGGGGTGCTGGTGACGGCCCCGAAGACATTGGTGGCAACCAGGGCGTATCGGCCCAAGTTACCGGCCTGGACGTTGGTCAGCGTGAGCAGCCGGTTCGTCGCTCCGGTAAGGTTTGCGCCTTCGCGCCGCCACTGGTAGCGAATCGGCAGAGTCCCTCCGACCAGCGCCGAAAACTGAGCCGTGCTCCCGACCTCTACATACTGCGGCACGGGTTCCTCCAGAATGGCTGGAGCTCCGCCTGAGCGAATCACCGCGCCACTGCTCAGGACAGCCCCGCCGGGATTGCTCACCACGACCGTATAAAGGCCCACATTCGTGGGGCCGACGGCACCGATCGCGTAGGTTGAGTTCGTCGCGTTGAGCAAGCTCTCGGCTCCCAGACGCCATTGATAGGCAAGCGGCGGTGCTCCGCTGGCGGTGACTTTGAGCGTGTGGCTCAGCCCTTCGGAGACCCGTGCCCCCTGAGGCTGAAGGGTAATCGCAGGAAGAGTCACCAGAGCGGAGGCGTTAGCCTGGCCGGCGGTGGGAGTTCCAGCCACCCAATTGGTGGCTTCGTTGCCATACGCCGGGAGGCTCCGGCGCTGCAGGGAAGCTCCATTGCCGGTTGTCGCCGTGTCGGCGAGCGTCGGCCAAGGAGCCTCGTCGGAATACTTGACGCGGTCTACCAGGACGAAGGGCACCACCCCAGCATCGGGATGGGGCGGCAGTTGAACGTCGTCTGGCTGATACAATTCAATCGAATCACTGCCATTGTCCAGCTTGCCACGGTAGGGGCCCAGAATCGTCACAGCGGCAGGAACACCGAGCCGGGTCCGCCAACTGGCGAGCGCAGCAGCATTGGTCTTGGGATCGAAGCCAACCAGAAGCAGCGCGGCGCCGCCCGGAAGAGTCGTGTTGCCGGGGAATTCAAAGTCCACCCCATCACGCAGCCGCCAGGTGTTGGTGGTGTAGACGGGATGAAAGAGCCGCACAGCCGAGGCGGTGATGTTGCGCAGTTCGATGAATTCGTCGCGGAGATTGTCGTTGGTTCCGAGATTGGGCGGATGATAATGGATCTCGCTGATAACGATGGGTCCCACCATCGGGGTGGAGTTCGTTGCGCCGGTGCCTAAGTGGAATGCATTGGTGGTGGCAGGATTGTCCACTCCCAATGAACGTGTGGACAGCGAGGAGAAATCCACACCGCTGGTCGTGACCACGCGACCGAAGGACACGCCGTTCCTCGCAGCACCGAACTTGGCGGTGGACCGATAGCCCAGCAAGTTGCCAGCAGGATCCGCAGCGGAGAGGTAGACTTGATCCCCTTTGACGGAACTCAACGAGAAGCTCCTGCGATTCCCGGGAAGCGCGTTAAACTCGTACTCGTAAAACACTGCGAAGCTACCGGGCTGAATGACTCGGCCGTCGGGAATTCGATACTTCCGCAGATCCCCCGTGCTGTCGCTCAAGAACCAGCCCCCGATGTCGACTGCTTCCTCGGCAAGATTCTGCAGCTCGATGGCATCCTCGAAGGGCGGGTCGGTGTGGGTGAGTATCTCGCTGACCACTACCGTCGAAAGCGCCAAATGGTTTTCCTCCCCCGGTGAGCTTGTGTGGGTAAATTGGACGATGGCCTCGCCTCCATCGGGAATGCGCCCTTCCGAGACACCCGAATACTGTTGCCGGAAGATGACGGAGTCCACCAGGGCACCATCGGGAAGGAAGAGACCCAAAGACTCCCCAGCATTGCTCAACTTGAAGGCGACATGGTCAGCACCTTTGGAGAGATCGTTGTCGGCCTCGAAGCGCACGAAGCCGTTGGTTGAAGCACCGATGAATGAAAGCGCGGGGATACGAGACTTTTGACGGTCGTTCAGATCGTCAGTCAGGAAGAGACCACCCAGCGCCACCGGCTGGGCGGTGGGGTTGAACAGTTCGAACCAGTCTTCACCGGACTTGGGATTGGCCATCCATTCATTGAGACGCAGATTCCGCGGATCAGCGGTTGGCGTGCGCCGATTGGGGATATCGCCCGTGAAGGTCGGCGCGGTGACACCCCAAGCCCCTTCCCCATCCGGCACTCGTCCGATGGCCACGTCCGCCGCCTGTAGTCCGAAGCTGATCGAATCCAGCAGACTCGAGCCTCGGCTTTCGGCGTCGTAGAGCAGAACCTTGTCGCCTCGGTCATTCAGGCCGAATCCGGCGTTCAGATCGGGACCAGCGACCAGAGTAGCCGGTTGATCCGCATCACAGCGGATTCGCAAATACGATTGGGAAGCGAGGCTGATGCCAGCCGGGATCACCCATCGTTTTGGTAAGGCCGGATCATCCGTGAGGCTCATTCCGCCCAGGTCGATGCTAGTCGGGCCGGGGTTGAAGACCTCCACCCAATCAGGGGTTGCCCCCGACTCATTAGTCAAGCCGGCATTGCTGGCCAACACTTCGTTCAGCACCACGCTTCGGCCGGTGATGTTAGTGATGGAGCGGGACGCAGTTAGGGACATCGCGAACCCCAGGTCAGTGCTGTTAAGACTATTCTGATGCACCTCCACCGCCAACACGTTCTCTCCCTGACGAAGAGTGTTGGCGGAAATATCGAACACCTCAAACGCCCCCTCGTTGGCGGGACCTCCAGTCGCGCGCGTTAGAAAGTCATAATTTGCGTTCATCCGACGGCGCCCAGCTTCAATTCCGTTGAGATGATAGACTGCCCCATCGTCAAGCAGATTGGTCGTGATGAGTCGCACACCCGAGAGCGGACCATCGTAAAGGAAGCGAGTTCGGAAGTAGTAAGTCACTCGGCCATTGGCCAGAGTGAGCGGCGTGCTGAATGGGATTGGATAAATCTCCGGTGTCGTCTCAGCACCGAACAGGGCAACCCCTTCCGCCCAAGTCGTGTCGTCGAACGCTTCCGCACTCCACTCCGTGCCCAGATTCTGGCCGGACTCGTCATAGGACCAGGTCGCTTCCAGCGGAACCAAAAGCTTGAGTTCGTTGGTGACAGAGGTTGTCCCCCCGCCCAAGGAAGGATTCGCCGAACCGGGAGTTATAACCTGAAATCGCGCCCACCCCTCGCCGCCGTTGGGCTGTCGACCTTCGGATCGGTCCACCGGTTGAGGACCATAGGTCACGCAGTCGATGAGAATGCCCGATGGGTCAGCCAGGCCGATAAGGCCCTCATCGGCAGTCAACTTGAATCCCAAGTGATCGGCTCCTTGGCCGATGTTCCCATCCGCCCGAAACACCGCGTAGCCCTTGGCCGCTACAAAGCTGAGCGCGGGAATGAGATGTCGCTTGGGGTCACCCACCGGTTGATCCGAGAAGTAACATCCGCCCACGTCCACTGGAGCAGCTCCGGAGTTGTAAAGCTCCACGAAATCGTCGTTCGACTCGAATTGAGGATTGGCGAGCCATTCGTTGATCAGGAGATGTGAGGGATCGGAGGTGGGGATGCTTTGGTTGCTGGAACCCAAAGTCGGCCGCCCTAGGCCCCAGGTACCGTCACTTTTGCGGCTCAGGGACAAATCGGCGAGCTGAAGTCCGTAGTGAATCGAGTCGGCAATCGTGCCGTCCGGGTACGTGAGCAGGAGCTGACCTCCCGCCTGCCCCAGACCAAACCCAAGATACTTGGTGGGGTCTGATCCCCGGTCTGCGTAAAGCACGAGGTAACCGGATGGACTTATGGCGGTGCCTTCTGGGAAGGTAAATTTAAAGGAGTCCTCTGGATCGTCGCTCAGGCCGAACCCCGACAAGTCCAGGCTCGTAGTGCCCAGGTTCAGCAATTCCACGGCGTCGGGGAACTCACCCTCGACTTCGAGTGCGCGATCATTCCGGGTCAAGAGTTCGTTCAGCTGCACGGCAGCGAGATCCTGGATGACGGTCCAGGAAGTTGATTGCGTTGGCTGCTCAGCAGGCTGAACCGCTCCATCGGCCTTCCGTCCGAGGACTTCCACGCGATAGTCGCCGGTCGTTAGATCATTGAGCTGGATTTTGGAGGCGACGGGGCGCTCCGGGCTCCACGGTCCAGAATTCACCCGGTACACATAATTGGAGATGCCCGGCCCACCTACGGTGAGCGTGACTGCCCTCTGGCCACTGAAGGCGAGAGGCACACCCGAGAGCGAAGCCCAGGAGGACACCGCTGCCCCGAGATCGATCCCATTGGGCCCGCGTCCCAGCACTGGGGAGCCAGATCGTGGAGCAAGGGCAGACCGGAAGCCGGTGGCACTAACCGCATTGGAGCTGACATCGAAGAGCATCGGATCTCCCACCCAGTTATCGGTGCCTCCTAGGACGGTGTCCCCCGGCAGCAGGAGATTGCGGTGGGCGGTCAGGAGAACGCTCCCATTGGTGGGAAAGCGATTCTGAAAATTGGTGCCAGCCCAGCCTGGGGGGTTCCAAAAGAGGTTCCCATCCAAGACGGCGGAGGCCCCGGGCCTGGTGTTGCGCTCGGGCTCGCTGAAATTCACCGCAGCAACCTGAACTCCGACCGCGGTGTTGTTCAGCAGACTCAGTGTGCCACCCTCTTTGCACAAGGCCACGTGATCCACGTCGTAGAAGAAGTTCCGAATCGCGAGCACGTGCGGCCCGTAGCCGCTGTCTTCTCCGAACGAGATGGCGCTAGAGGTGTCCCCTGCGTTGGGGTTGGCCTTGTGCACGTGCATGAACAGGTTCCCTTCCACCCAGGCGTCGGTGCCGTCCAAGTCCAGCACATCGTCACTCGCGGCAGTAAACACATTGTTGAGAATCTCGAGCACGGGCCCGGGGCGTTTGGCCCCCGTAAAGTCGATGATATCGTTTAGCAGGGTGGTGGTGCCAAAGATATTCTCCTCGATGCGAACGAAGCCTCCGGCTGGCACTGGCCCGCCATGGATATGCTCCGCTCCGACCAGATCAGGGAGCTGGTTTCCACGAATGAGTGCCGAAGAGTTGGCCAGTTCGATGATGCTTTTCGATCCCCCAGCCTGCCAGGTGCAACCTTCGATCCACAACTTGGAGTTTGAGCCACCCACATGATGCGAGCCACCGTCGGAGAACTCAAACTCAGCGAAACGGATCCGATTATCGGCGAGCGTGCCGTTGAACTGGATACCGTTCCATCGGCCGGTTCCCCCGGGCGGCCGGGTGAATCGGATGCGGGCCGTCTCCGTTCCTTCTGCGACCAAACGACCCGCAACCACCAAGCCAGCTCCGTTGCCAAACCAGACGGTGGCACCCGGCTCGATCGTGAGAGTCCTGCCCACGGGAACGGTAAGGGATGCAGAGATGTCATACGGCCCTCCGGCAGCCGTCCAAGTGGTATCGGAGGTGATGGGGCCGGTCACCGCCTGGGCGGGGCCAGCATCGTACCAGATGTCCAGAAACTGTCGCCGCAGCTCCTTCCCGCCCGCATCGAGTGATCGGACCTGCACCCGATTGATCCCGGGCTGCAGAGCGATCCCCGTCCGAGACCACTCTCCCTTCCACGCCGTCCAGTTGGCTTTGATGCCGTTCACTTCGACGGATCGAGTCTGGACCACGTCGGCGAGCCCGCTGAGGTCCACCTCGGAAATCGCTGTTCGCAGATAGCCGTCAACGATCGGCAGAGAGCTGGTAATCACCATCTCGCGGGGAATCTGGGTGAGCACGCCTTGGTTCCGGGCCACCTGGAACGCCTTCATGGCGGCGATCAAGTCGGGATTCACAAACTCTTTCAGCGTGGAATCCAAGAAAGGGTTCAGGTATCGAGCGTCAAAGATCGTCTCGATCATCCGCATCAGTTCCTGAAAGTAGATGGGAACGAATTCGGGATGCAGCATGAAGCGGTTCAACACAGTCGTGTTCGCGTTCCGATTCACAACCGGTACCATGCGGAAAATATTGATCCCCGGATTGCTCGTGGTGTCGCCCAACCCGAACACGGTGTCCAGATCGTGAACGATCAGATGGAAGCGTGGATCGGTGACTCCTCGATAGAGGGAATAGTCGTCGCCTCGGCCGGTTGCGAAAGAGGTTTCCAGGGAAGTCGCCAAGGTCATGAAGGCGAAGTAGCGCATCCATTGTTCGACATCGATCACCTTGCGAACCTCCGCGACGTATTCCTCATCCGGGACATTATTCAGAACCTCGGTGAGTCGGAGGAGATCTGACCAGTCGTCCTCGCTGGAGTTGGAATTCTTGGTGTAACCGATGGAGACCGCCTGAGATTTGTTCGCGAGTGGACTTAATGTTCCAGCGTGATTCCCGACCGAGACGCGGTACAGGTTGCCATTCGAGTCGAGGGGATAGTGATTCTCCACCCAGTCGGGACCCAAGGGCTCAAGCGCCACGTAGGAGCCTTGTTGAACGCTGTCCGGTCCGGTCGCCGCGAGGTTCGCCCCGTTGACGCGCACCTGGACGGCGCGCGCATCGGCCATGCTCAGCCCCGCCTTTTGAGCGAGCCGGGCTCCCGCCAGCTGAAGATAGGTGTATTGAGTGTTTAAATTGATGTCGGGAATACCTTTCCACAACTTGTCGTTGGGAAAGCTCACCCGCAAATTGGTCGGGTTTCGAAACCGGCTGCCGGCGCCGCGAATTCGAACCGCGCACAGATAGCGAATCTCGATGCCTCGGTCATCCGAGCTGATGAATGTGGCGTTCATCGCAGCATCGCTCGAGGGATTGATATTGCGGAGGATCTGACGCTCGGTTTGCGTCATCACAATCCGGTAATACGGCTGCGAACTTTCGATTGGGCTTTCGTCGACTTGGTAGAGTGCGTTGGCTGACTGCTCCCACTGTCCAGCCTCGTTCAGCGCCGGTGCCGGCCAAAAACGCTGACCGCCCGCTGGACTCTTGGCTTCGATGAAGAATTCGATAATGGTTCCGTTCGGCTGAGCCGGCAGCCGGGCCGCGAATACGCCGTCGCCGGCAGCCCCATCGCCCAGGAGCCCGGTGTCAGACATGGGAACCGCCACAAAGTCAGCCGGAGTCGTCGTGCTAGCATCGCGGTAATGCACCAGGGCCGTGACCCCCACTAAGCTTCGGTCGACGAGTCGCGCTTGAATCGTGACCTGGTCGGTGGACCTAGGGATGGCCGGAGCATGTTCCACCTGAAGGATCATCGGAGGAATGCTGGAACTGGCGGTCGAATTGGGTGCTCCCGGTGTGCCGCCCTCGATCAAACTGGCGCTCCAGTTTTGGCCGTGTTCATTGGCCTGATCGGAGTGGATCACTTCCAAGGATGCTCCTGGCCCATCAGCTGATGAATGCCATTCCCAACCTCGGGTGCCGGACAGCGGTGGGCCTTTAATCCGAACCGCCCAGTCTCCGTCGGTGGCATAACTCAGGCTATCATGAATCCTCCCGGTCGGTTCCACCAAGTCCAGGCTCTGCCATCGATTGCTAAGTCGCCCTCTCCAGTTTCCCACCACGGGCGCCACTCCCGGATATCGAGCAGCAAAGATGTTGGTGTCGGCCGCCAGCACCAGATATCCGCCCGCCGGCATCGTGATATCGCCAAACACGTAATCCACTCCGCGGGTTAGCCGCCAACCATTCAGGCTGACGGCGTTTGTACCCTGGTTGTAAAGTTCGATGAACTCTTCTCCCACCGGCTCCGGTCCATCCACCGGCTGTTTGGGATGGAACAGGATTTCATGGAACAGAATATCTCCCGCTGAAAGGGAGCCTACAGCGGTCATCAACCACCAGGCCAGGATGAGGCAATGGAACGGAGAGTTCACAAAATGCAGGGGATGCGTGAAGGCAGAGCAGCCCGGCGAGGGATTTTTGCCCACGACTCGGTCTCGAATACGACGCTTATCGTTCAAGGCCATGATACAAATGGCTGATCTGTGTAGCTGACACTCCAACCTGCCTTGGACCTTATCGTTTGTCTACTGAGCTGTTGAAGAGGGTTTAACGGCGAGTTCCAGTATCCGGCCGGGCAGAGAATAGGAAGCGAAGCTGTTGGTGGCTCGACCGTACTCTGATATATACACCTTACCCTTGCCGCTAACATGAACATCGTTGGGGCGTCCCAAAGGGGCCAAAGCCGTGTGGACGTAACTCTCATAGACTCCTTTGGCGTTCTTGTGCAATTTGATTTGAAGCACATCAAAACCCATATGGGGCTCCGGGCTGCGAATAAAGTTTCCGAAGCGGCTCATCAGCAGGGTTCCCCGCCATCCTTCGGGAAAGTCGGAGCCCAGGAATGCCATACCTCCCGGGGAGGAATGGGGGTGAAAGCTGTAGAGCGGGGTTCCGCCGTAACCTCCATCCGGGCCTAAATTCACGATCGGGAGCGTGAACTCGAGGCCTTCGGGGGCGTCGGGGGTATGGCTATAGGCTTTGCGGGTCCAGTCTCCGAACCGATAGGGAAAGCCATAGTGTTTACCCTTCTCGATCAGGTTGAGTTCCTCAGGAGCGTGAGCATCCGGGCCGTTCTCACTCTCGAAGAGCTCGCCGGCTTCGTTAAACGCCAACCCGTAGCCGTTGCGGATCCCACGAGCGAAAACCTCCATGGAAGGCGGGGTGGTCTTCGGGTCGATCCGCCAGATGGAAGAGGTCAGTTCCGTTTCCCCTTTTCCATAAAACCGAGGCTCACCGCCTAGTTGTCCGGCGTCTGTACGGGCACCGTTCGCCACAAACAAGGCTCCGTCCGGAGCGAAGGCCATGCCTTCCAAGCCATGGACGTAGGCCCCATTTCCCGGATAGTTTGTCTGATACCAGGGCTTCGGGCTGGCCGGGTCGCCAGCCAGGGTTTCGGTAGTGCGATAGATCGTCACAATGTTTTGCACCGGCAAGGTCTCTTCGTTCTGCTGATTCGATCCGATATAGAGCCGACCTTCCTTGTCCATCACCATCCCGACCAGAATGATCGGCCCACCAAGATCCTTCGGCCGTTTTTCCAAATACTTGCTACCCCAGAGTACCTGCTTGAGCGCGTTGTTGACCGGATCCACTCGCCATACGTCGCCATTGTTCCCGGTCAAAACGTAAAGCATTCGGCCCGAGCCATCACTGGCGATACGGAGCGGGTTAGCGGGCATTTTGACCACCTCGCGAATCGTAAAGCCTTCAGGAGGAGTAGGTAAGGGTGGAAACTGACTGGCAGCCACCAGGGCTTCAAAAGTCTTATAGGGGGTCTTCCTGCGGACTTGCTGCACTTCTTCCGCCGTAAACGGTTCCCATTCGTTGCCCCAGCTGTTGCCTACGAACGTCAAAACGTCGGCGATCTGCTCATTGTTGATGAGCACAGGTTGCATGGCGCCGGCAAACCGACGCCCGTTCACCCGAATTTCGCCCGAAAGACCTTCGATGATGACACGGATGGAGCGGGCTCGGTCCTCGAAAAGGTAGTCCGACTTTGCCAGCGGCGGATAGGTGCCCGGCAGTCCCAATCCGTTGAGCTGATGACAAATAAAGCAGTTCTGTTGGTACACCGTTCGTCCGCGTTCCATTTGTTCCGCCGTGGGACTAGCGGCCCAGGCATTGGAACCGAGCAAGAAGCCAAGACTGAGAACCAAGGCCCCCAGGAAGCCGACGGACCTTCCTCGAGGGAAGTGGGGTATGCGGTTTGCAAGATGCATGTTCCAATGATCTTAGACGGATTCCGGAATCAGACAATGCCAGATCGGCGGAAAACTCCTGTGGAATTCGCGGAGTGGCCTTGTTAGCTTGCCGGACGTGAATGATCTGCTCGTCGGTGTGCTCACCGCCCTCCTGGCCACGAATTCGCCCACAACGGTCAGCAACTGGCTGATCGCTCGGCCTACCCTCTCGACGAGCCGGCTCGACACCGCTAAGTCCGGCCCCGTAGCTACCAACTCCCCCGCTGACCTGGCTCTCAAGCGCGTCATGGAACTGGATGACCAGTCTCGCGCCGAGATCGATGACCTCATCACGCAATCCAGCACCAACTCCTTGGCCGGCTCCGACCAACTGCTGAAGGCACGAGTTCAGGCTAAGCTGGCTCCGGTCCGACGAGCCTACGAGGACTTCGTTCAGCTCTACCCCAACCACGCCAAGGGACGCAGCGCCTTCGGCGCTTTCCTTAGCGATAGCGACGACGAGGAGGGCTCCTATGTCCAATGGTTGAAAGCGAAGGAACTGAATCCCCAGGATCCGGCGGCCTGGAACAATCTGGCAAACCTCTACGGGCATCGAGGCCCCGTGACCAACGCTTTTTTCCACTATGCCAAAGCCATTGAACTGAATCCTTGGGAACCCACTTACTATCACAATCTAGCCACCACGCTGTATCTCTTCCGAGCGGATGGTGCCAAAGTCCTCAAGAAGGACGTTACCGCTGTGATGCACGATGCGATGGCTCTGTACCGTCGGGCCTTGGAACTCGATCCCACCAACTTCATCCTCGCCGCCGATTTCGCCCAGAGCTATTACGGCTTTCCCCAGCCGAAATCAGGAGATCCTAAAGCGGATTTGCTGGCGCGTATCAAGCTGGCCGACGACGCCCTCAAAGCCTGGACTAACGCGTTCCGGGTGGCGAGGGACGATATCGAACGTCAAGGGGTCCAGATCCATTTCGCCCGCCTCAATATCAATGCTGGCCGATATGACATCGCCCGCCAAGCGATGGCCGCCATCACCAATACGATGTACGACGTAACCAAGAAGGCTCTCGAATCCAAAATTGAAACGCTCCTGAAGGAGCAGCAGCCGAAGCCCGCTGAGAAAACCGCGGTCGATGCGACTGCTCCCGGTAAAAATTAGTCTGGTGTCTTCCACTAGTTCGCCCGCAAGAGACCTCGCCCGCGCATCCAGTCTGTGGCACGATCCGGCCAACTCGTGACGTTTTCTTGCGTGCGACGCAGCCCGTAGCCGTGCCCGCCTTTGGGATAGATATGCAGTTCCATGGGCACTTTGGAGGCCTGAAGTGAGATCGAGTAGTGCAATACGTTTTCCACCCGAACCGGATCGTCCTGAGAGATCGCTATGAAAGTAGGTGGAGTTTGGTTCGACACCGGCATCTCGGGTCGCAGCTGATCGCCCTTGTCCTTGTCGGTTAAGTAGGCGGGATAAATGAGCAGCGTGAAGTCGGGACGGCAGCTCAGTCGATCCGCCTCGTCCACCGCAGGATAGCTCCGCTCTCGAAAGTTGTTGCTCAATCGCGCGGACAGATGTCCTCCGGCGCTGAATCCCATCACACCGATTCGGTCGGGATTGATCCCCCAGACTTTGGCGTTCAGCCGCGTCAGCCCCAGGGCGCGTTGCGCGTCCTGGATGGGGGCGAGACCTTCCGATGCCCCTTCCCGTTTCGGCACTCGATACTTCAGCAGCAGGGCCGTGACGCCAATCGAGTTCAGCCACTCGCAAACCTCGGTCCCTTCCAAATCCATGGCCAGAATATGGTAGCCTCCCCCGGGACAAACCAGCACCGCTGAGCCATTGGCCTGTCCCTGCGGTGGGGTAAACACTTGCAGAGTGGGTTTCGAAACATTTCCCAGACGAATGACAGCTTTGCCGGCAACTAACCCATCGGTCGGCTTGGAAAGATCCTTCTCCTCGCCCAGAGGTTTCTGTTCTCCCGGAGGCGTTCCCGGCCAAAGCTCCACCGGCGGAAGCGCGGCGGCAGTTGCAAAGCCACTCGAGACAATGATCCAAGCGATGAGGAGTATTCGGAGCATGGCGCGACAGTGAGAGGGGACCGCAACCGCATCAATAAAAAAGCGAAGCCAGGTTCTTCCTCTAAACAGGCCCGATTTGCACCGCAGAGACGGGAAGAGCGCAGAGAACACAAGGACGACGGAGCCTCACGCTACGACGAGGTAGGGCGACATTCGACTCGAGCCCCGATAGGCCAGAAGCTTTCGGGTTGGGAACGAAGCCGCCTCGCCGAGAGCCAACGCTTGATCGATCTACCGAGGCTCCTTCTCGCGCTTGCCTCTAAACCTCTTCAGCGCCCCGAACGGCAGATCCACCTCGGTCACCTAGCCGAAACACTTCACGTAACTCCACCGACTTAGGTCGGTGGTCGGGATGACTCTCCATCAGGGAGCTCATGGACTTCCACCATCGCTGGCAAACCTCAGTGGCCGCGATCTGTTCCCAACGAGATTCATCCTCAATCTCCGCGTACGCAAACAGCTCATTCGTAGTGCTGTCGATGAAGATGCTATAGGATCGCACCCCGTGTTGTCGGAGCACCGCTTCCAACTCTGGCCAGATCGGACGATGTCGACGCTCATACTCAGCATGCTGATCCGGATGAACGAACATCTTGAAGGCTTTCCGGATCATCTCAGGCCTGCGAAAGGGTTTGGAAGCGGTCCCGCGCCGCTGACCAGGATTCACTGTTCTGAGGCTCGAAGCTCTGCAGCTCGTTCGACTGACGAACTACCGAGCGGAGTTGGGCCAAAGATCCCAGCTCCCCGCGGGCCTGCACTTGCACGAGCAGATTGCCCAAAACGGTCGCTTCGACCGGTCCGGCCAACACCGGACGAGCGCAAGCATCGGCCGTGAATTGGTTGAGGAGGGCGTTCCTCGATCCCCCGCCCATGACATGGATTACCTCCACGCGCCTCCCGACCAAGTCTTCTAGGGCTCCGAGCGTGGTGGCGTACTTCAGCGCCAGACTTTCTAGCACGCACCGGACGAGTTGGCCTTCGGACTGAGGCTCAGGCTGCCCCGTCCTGCGACAAAATTCCTGGAGGGCGGAGGGCATGTCTTCAGGACTCAGAAAGCTCGGATGGTCAGGATCGACCAGGCTCCGGAGTGGCGTACTCGCAGCGGCCAGGCTAACCAGATGCTCATAGGAGTAGACCGTGCCGCTCCTCTCAAAGGACCGTTTGCATTGTTGCAACAGCCACAGGCCCATAATGTTTTTAAGGAGGCGGTATGTGCCATCAACCCCTCCCTCATTGGTCATGTTCAGTTCGAGGCTGCGGGATGTCAAAATGGCCTGTTGAACTTCAACCCCCATCAGGGACCATGTGCCCGAACTGATGTAGGCCCAGGTTGGATGACCGGTGTTGGCCGTGGGAGCTGCCGCCACCGCCGATCCGGTGTCGTGTGTAGCCGGGGCGACCACTTGGACCTTTTTAAGGCCGGTCCGCGAGGCCACGGAGGGGCGAATGCCTCCGAGCACCGATCCTGGCTGCACGACCCGTGGGAAAATGGAGTTAGGAAGCCGGAGGTCACGAAGCAGATCGACCGCCCAGCCGCGTGCCGTCGGATCAAAGAATTGGGTGGTCGTTGCATTGGTGAACTCGCAGACCCGCTCGCCGGACAAACACCAGTTCAGGAAGTCAGGCATCATCAGGAAGCAATCCGCCGCGGCGAGGAGCTCTGGGTTTTTGTCCCTGAAGGCGATCAGTTGGAACAGGGTGTTGATTTCCATGAACTGGAGACCGGTTGTCTGAAAGATGCGCTCCCGTGGTACTTGCTGCAAGGTCCGGGCCATGATCCCCTGCGTACGCGGATCGCGATAGTGATACGGCAAACCCAGCAGCTCCTGCGACTTGGACAGGAGCACAAAGTCCACGCCCCACGTGTCGATGCCCACGGAAACAATCGAGTCCCCGAACCTCCGTGCGGCCAGCGAAAGACCGTTCTGAATTTCTGCCCAAAGCCGAAGAATATCCCAGCGCAGAGAATCCCCCAACCAGACCCCGCCATTGGAGAATCGGTGAAGTTCCTCCAATCGGATCGTGTTGCCGTTCCACAAACCGGCCATCACCCGCCCGCTCTCCGCGCCCAGATCGATTCCGAGATAAACTTGTTGACCCATAAATCGCATTGTTTCTTCGCAGCCGAGGAGCACCGCCGACTCGACTTCGCATTGAGGAATGCAAAAGTTCAACGCTTGGGAAGCCCAAAGTCTACGAAAATTACGATAGAATTCCTCTTTGCAGTTGGATCCCAGTCGGGCATTTTATGGGGGTATGGATGTTAAAAATCTCGAGGCAATCCCTGCCTTCATTACGAAGGATGGTTCCGAGATCCGCGAACTCCTGGCGTACCGCAACTCGGCGATCCGTCAGCAGAGTCTCGCGGAAGCGCGGCTGCCGATCGGAGGTAGCACGCAGGAGCACTATCATCTCAAGACTGAGGAGATTTATTTCATCACGCACGGTCGGGGACAGATGCGAATCGAGTCCGAGACCTGCGATGTGGTGGCCGGTGATGCCATCGCGATCCCTCCGGGCAAGAAGCACAAACTTTGGAACACAGGATCCGAGCCACTTCGCCTCCTGTGCTGCTGCGCTCCCGCCTATGAACACGCCGATACCATCCTTACCGAACCCTGAATCCCTCCCTTTTCATGAAACCTCGTAACGTTAGACTTTTCGTAAAACCCTACTGTGATTGGTGTCAGGAAGCCCGGGATTGGCTCGACGAGCGAGGAATTCCCCACGAGGTCATCGATGTCATCAGCGATGCGAGCGCCCGTAGTGAAATGCAGGAGCTATCAGGGCAAACTCTGGCCCCGGTTCTCGACGTGGATGGCACCATCCTTTCGGATTTTGATACCGATCAGCTCGAAGCATTCTGGGAAAAGCTGGAGCAGTAAAGAGCTGCCCAGCCCGGGTTTACTGACGGGATGAATAAGGCCGGAGAAAGTTGGTCCAAAGGTCTAAAACTGCCATGAGATTGATCGTCGTCAGCCATTCTCAGCCCTTTCGCGGTTTGTGTGGTTTTCTGAGCCTGGGCTGGGCCGTGCTAGCTCTCACCGGGTGCGGGCCCAACTCAAATTCCCCATCCGCGACGGCCCTGCCGAGTCCAGCCGCAACCATTGCCACCAACGCAGCGGCAGCCCCTACCAGCTACCAAGTGGGAGGCGAACTCAAGGAGATCAACGTTTCGAAGCGCATCGCCCGGATCACTCATGATGAGATTCCCGGCTACATGCGCAAGATGACCATGGAGTTTGAGATCCGCGATCAAAGCGATTTGACCGTACTCAAGCCTGGTGACCGCGTCAGCTTCACAATGAAGGTCACGGAGGAAGATGGGTGGATCGAGGCTCTGAAGCGCACCGGAGAGCCCGGCGCCAAGGTGGGAGCTAGCACGAACAGTTCGGTTTCTCGTCCCAAGATTGCCCCGTCTGAGCCGTTGTTCCCGGGAGACACACTTCCCGATTATGCCTTCACCAACGAGTTCAGTCGTCCCGTGCTGCTGAGTCAGTATGAAGGCCAGGCCATTGCCTTTACCTTCATCTTTACCACCTGCCCGTTCCCGACCATGTGCCCCCGGATGAGCTCGAACTTCCAGAAGGCGTATCAGTTGTTGGGAGCTCAACCGAACGGGCCGACCAATTGGCATTTCTTTAGTATCACCATTGACCCAGCCACGGACCAACCCGAGGTGCTCAAGCGCTACGGGACCAGTCTACAGTACGACCCGAGCCGATGGAGTTTCCTCACCGGCGAAGAGGCTCAGATCGAGTTACTGGCACGCCATTTCGGTTTGAACTTCTATCGGGAGTCGGGAGTGCTCAACCACAATCTGCGAACGGTGGTCGTGAATCCTCAGGGAAAAGTTCACAAGATTCTGATCGGAAACGAGTGGAAGCCTGAAGATTTAGTGGAAGAAATGAGCAACGCCCTTTCAGGGAAGAAGGCTAACTAGTGAGCACCGTAGTGACGTGACGGGGTAGGGAGAGACCCTGCTCGAGACCATGAATGCTCAGCGTGTGAGAGGGTTGTTTGGGGCGCGGCGAGAAGCGCTCAGAGATCATCTACGTCGAAGGTACCCTCATCGGGGTTAACCCTCCATCTACCGCGGAGCCGGGGGCCATTGTGGGCTCGACGGAGTCTCTCCCTACCTCAGTGACGTGACGTGGTAGGGCGAGAAGCCGTCAGGGAGAATCCAAGTTGCTACGACCGATTCCGGCGCTTCACCTTCAACTGCGCCAAGGAATGAGCCAAGGCAGCGGTGACGGCGACCGATTCCTCTTCGCTGAGCTTCTCTTGGAGGCGAGCTTCGGCACGCTTACGTGCCTCTTCAGCCTTCACCTCGTCAATGTCGTCCGCCTTGATCGCCATGTCGGTCAGGATCGCGACGCGCTCGCCCGTGATTTCCACGAACCCTTCGCCGACGGCCAGGTGTTGGTTCTGTCCCCCACGTTTGGCGATCACTTCGCCGGCCGCCACTTGAGTCATCAAGGGCACGTGATTGGGAAAGATTCCCATCTCGCCCTCAACGCCGGGCAAGGTCACCATGTCCACGGTCTCCGAATAGATCTTGGCTTCCGGAGTGACGATTTCAAGCTTGAGGGGCATAAGCGATCTCTGCAAATTCTATAAGTCGGAACTCGACCCACCCGGGCCTTCTCGAGGAGCGGCGGTCCCAGATGGAACCGCCGCCACCTCTCGTAAACTATTCTTTGATCTCGTCGATGGAACCCTTCATGTAGAAGTTGTTCTCAGCCACGTCGTCGTGCTTGCCTTCCAAGATTTCCTTGAACGCGCGCACGGTCTCCTCACGAGGAACCTGCTTACCTTCGCGGCCGGTGAAGACCTGGGCGACGGTAAACGGCTGGCTCATGAACTTCTGAATCTTACGGGCGCGATAGACCGTCATCTTGTCTTCCGGGCTCAACTCATCCATGCCCAGAATCGCGATGATGTCCTGCAGATCCTTATAGCGCTGCAGCACCTTCTGGACGCCGCGGGCCACATTGTAATGCTCCTCGCCGACGATGTCGGGGGTTAGAGCACGGGAGTTAGACGCCAAAGGATCGACGGCCGGGAAAATGCCCAACTCAGCGATCGAACGTTCCAACACGATGGTCGCATCCAAGTGCGCAAACGTCGTGGCGGGAGCCGGATCGGTCAAGTCGTCCGCAGGGACGTACACCGCTTGGAAGGAGGTAATGGAACCCTTCTTCGTCGAAGTGATGCGCTCTTGCAAGTTACCCATTTCCGCTGCCAGGGTCGGCTGGTAACCGACGGCACTCGGCGTGCGGCCGAGCAACGCCGACACCTCAGATCCGGCTTGCGAGAAACGGAAGACGTTGTCCACGAAGAGCAACACGTCCTGGTTCTTCTCATCGCGGAAGTACTCGGTCACCGCGAGAGCCGACAGAGCGACGCGCAAACGCGCTCCGGGCGGTTCGTTCATCTGGCCATACACCAACCCGATTCGAGAACCCTTCTTGATGATCGGAAGACCATCGGCGTTCTTCTTCGGATGACCCTTCTCGTCCTCTTCCACCTTGATGACCTTGGCTTCGATCATTTCGTTGTAGAGATCGTTACCTTCACGGGTTCGCTCACCGACACCCGCGAACATCGAGATACCGCCGTGCAGCTTAGCGATGTTGTTGATCAGCTCCATGATGACGACGGTCTTACCGACGCCGGCGCCACCGAACGCTCCGACTTTGCCACCCTTCAAGAACGGGCAGATCAGATCGATGACCTTAATGCCGGTGGTCAGAATCTGAGGGCTGGTCGACTGGTCCACCAGCGCGGGGGCACTACGATGGATCGGATTATATTTATCCGCGACCACCGGTCCTTGCTCGTCGACGGGATCACCCGTCACGTTGAACACGCGACCCATGACACCTTCACCGACAGGCATCATGATCGGCCCGCCCACGTCGGTCACTTCTTGACCGCGCTTCAGACCTTCCGTGGTGCTCATCGCGACAGCGCGAACCCAGTTGTCACCGAGATGCTGCTGCACCTCGAGGGTCAACTTGGTTTTGGATCCGCCGGGCGGGGTGAATTCAATGGTCAGGGCGTTGTAGATCGCCGGAAGTGCTCCGGGGAACTCCACGTCCACTACAGGACCGATGATTTGAACGATTTTGCCTTTGTTCATGAGATATAGTCTTAGCCCATCGCCATCGCAGCGCTGGTGATTTCCAAAAGTTCTTTCGTAATGTTGGCCTGGCGAAGCTTGTTGTATTCGAGAGTCAAATCCTTGATCAGCTGCTTCGCGTTGTCGGTGGCGCTCTTCATGGCGACCATTCGGGCGCTATGTTCGGAGGCCTTGGCTTCAAGGAGGAATTGGAACACCTGAAAGTTAAGATAGTGCGGGAGCAAGTTGCCCAGCACCGTGGCGGCGCCCGGCTCGAACAAGTACTCCAGCTCGGTCTTCTTCAGACTGGTGGCAGCACCCTGCCCATCCACTCCTGCATCGACCGCGGTCAGCTCTCCGATGGGGAGCAGTTGACGCATTTCCGGCTTTTGCGTGAGCGTGTTGATAAAATTGGTGAACAGAACATCCACCCGATCCACCTCGCCCTTCAAGAACAAGTCTTGAGCGAACTTGGAGATGGCGCGCGCCTCCACAAACTGGGGGGCGTCCTTGTAGTTGAACTCGGCGGCCAGCTGACGCTTGGTGCGCGCGATGAACTGCGACCCCTTGCGGCCGGCGCAGATGTAGAGGGTTGTGTCCTTGTCCAGCTTGCCCGCCTCGCGCAGCAAGTTCGAATTGAGCGCTCCGCAGAGCCCCTTGTCAGTGCTCACCACGATGACCGCCCGTTTGCGAACGGGTCGCTTCTCCATCAACGGATCGGAGAAATCGCCGGAACCTTCGCTCACCGCCGCGAGGATGTCGTTCATTAACGTGGCGTACGGACGCCCCGCCAGTGCGGCAAGCTGAGCCTTCCGCATCTTGGACGAAGCCACCATCTGCATGGCCTTCGTAATCTGCGCCGTGTTCTTGATCGACTTGATCCGGCGGCGAATGTCGCGTGTGCTCGGCATGGAAGCAATTACCTATAGGTCTGCTTGAACTCGGTCACTGCCGCCTTCAGTTCCGCGCCCAGCGCGTCACTGAACGCCTTCTCGGCGCGAATCTTGGCCAGCAGTGGTTCTTTGCGGTCTTGAAGGAAGGTTGTCAGCTTGTTCTGGAAGTCCTTGACCTTTTCCACCGCGACGTCGTCCAGCATGTTGTTCTGCATCGCAAACAAGATCGCCGACTGAATCTCCACCGGGATCGGGTTGTATTGGTTCTGCTTGAACAACTCGACGATGCGCTTACCGCGCTCGAGAGTTGCCTGAGTCTTGGCATCCAGATCGGATCCGAACTGCGCGAAGGCGGCGAGCTCGCGATACTGAGCCAGCTCCAGCTTGATCTTGCCCGCGACCTGCTTCATGGCCTTGATCTGCGCGGCGGAACCGACGCGGGACACCGACAGACCGACGGAGATCGCGGGACGGATACCTTGGTAGAACAAGTCGGTTTCCAGGTAGATCTGGCCGTCCGTGATCGAAATCACATTCGTCGGGATGTAAGCCGAAACGTCACCCGCCTGCGTCTCGATGATCGGGAGCGCGGTGAGGGAACCGTTACCGTTTTTCTCGTTCACACGAGCGCTACGCTCGAGCAAGCGGCTGTGCAGATAGAAAACGTCACCAGGATAGGCTTCACGGCCGGAGGGGCGCTTCAGAACCAATGAGACCTGGCGGTAAGCTACGGCCTGCTTGGAGAGATCATCAAAGATGATCAGCGCGTCCATGCCGTTATCCATGAACCATTCGCCCATCGACGCTCCCGAGAACGGAGCGAGATACTGGTTCGCAGCCGAGTCGGACGCGCCGGCGGCCACCACGATGGTGTCTTCCATCGCGCCCGCCTTCTCCAACTCAGCGATCACTCGCGCGATGTTGGACTGCTTCTGACCGACAGCCACGTAGATGTTATAAACCGGGCGGAAGCTCTTGTCCCCCGACGCGCGCCCCTGCTTGTTGATGCGCGCCTGGTTGATCATCGTGTCCACCCCGATCGTGGTCTTGCCCGTCGAACGGTCGCCGATGATCAGTTCGCGCTGGCCACGGCCAACGGGGATCATCGCGTCGATGGACATAATGCCGGTCTGGAGCGGCTGACTCACGGACTGGCGCTTGACGATGCCGGGCGCGATCTTCTCGACCGGATAGAAAGCAGTTTCCTTGATCGGCCCCTTGCCGTCCAAGGGGCGGCCAAGCACGTCGACCACGCGACCCAGCAGGCCCTTGCCGACCGGAACGGACAGCAACTTGCCGGTGGTGCGCACTTCGGTGCCTTCGCGAATCGCGAGGTAGTCACCGAGGATGATGGCGCCGACTTCGGTCTCTTCAAGGTTCAAGGCCAGACCGACGGTTCCGTTGCCAAAGTCCAACATTTCGTTGGCCATGCAATCGGAGAGCCCTTCGATCTTGGCGACACCGTCGGAGCATTCGCGGACGACGCCGACGTTTTGCTTGGAGACCGACGTTTTCACGCCGGAGATTTGCGCTTCGATGTCCTGGAGTAGTGAACTCATAGTTCTGTCTTCTTAGTGGAAATGGAAAAAGTCACTTCGTTTAAAAACTCTCATCCAACGCATTCAGGCGAGCTTGAATGCTCCCGTCATACACGTCGCTGCCGACTTGGATCTTCAATCCGCCGATCAGGGCGGCATTCTGGCTGTAGGTGGTGGTGAGACCCGGTCCGTACTTCTGGATCAGGCTGCGTTCGATGTTCGCTTGGATCGCTGGGGTGATGGCCACCGCGCTTTCCACCCGGGCGGTACGCTTGGCGACTTCCAACTTCACCAATCGTTGAAAGTGGGAAAGAACGCCCACGTAGCCTCGGGGCTTCTGAGCGATGACGGACGTCACCGCTTGGCGAACCTTCGCTTCGTCCAGAATGCCGTTCACCTTGCAGCAAGTGAAGAGCGACTTGGCGTCCCGGCGAGCGTTCTTGGAGATTTTCATGCGAGGCGTAGCTCCAGCGGAATATTAGGCGGCCAGATGGCGGGTGGCCTCGTCGGCCAAACGTTGCTGGTCTTCAGGCGAGAGCACTTTGCCCGCAACTTTCGCGGTGGTCTGAACCACCAGACGTCCAACCTCGCGACGGAGTTCAGCCTTCATACGGGCGAGCTCCGCTTCGCTGGCCTGACGAGCCTTGGCAATGATGTCGTTGGCGGTGGCAATCGCCTTCTGCGATTCGGTCTCAAACACCTTGGCAGCGGCCTGGCGCGCCTCTTCGATGTGCTTGTTCGCTTCCGCGCTGGCCTTGGTCAGGATTTCCTGAGACTTGGCTTGGGCGTTGGCGAGTTCGGTTTTGATCTTTTCCGCGTTGGCTAGACCTTCGGCGATCTTCCGGCGCCGCTCATCCAGCACCTTCAAAATCGGGCCGTAAGCAAACTTGGACAGTAGAAAAGCCACCAAACAAAAGCTGATGACCTGGGAGATGAACAAGGTCGGATTCCATCCGAACGTCTCGGCGATCTTCGCCGGAATGCTCTGTTCTCCCGCTGCCGCTGCTCCCATCAAAAACCAGTTAACCATAGTCGCTCTTTTAAAAGGGGTTGCCTCCCGGGCCGGAGCCCAGGAGGCTAAGGTGTTACTTCACCAAGAAGATGGCGAAGAAGATGATACCTTCAGCCAACGCTGAGCTGATGATCGCTTGCGTCAGGATAGCACCAGCCGCGCCCGGATTACGTCCGACCGCTTCAGATGCCTTCATACCAATGATACCCACGCCGATGGCCGAACCGATAGCAGCCAGACCGACGTGCAAACTGCCCGTGATTTCTGCGAGCATTTCCATAGACTATCCTTTCTTTTGTTCTCGTTCGCCCCCGCAGTCTTGCCACGGTCCGACGTCCGAAATCGTTTAAATTGAGCGTGGCTCAGTGCGCCGCGTTCTTGTGACCATGACCATGATCGTGGTCATGTTTACAGTCAGGCCCATGCTCATGATCGTGAGCATGCTCTTCGTGATGACCGTCGCCATGAGCGCAGATCAAGGAGGTGAAAATCGCGGTGAGCAACGTGAACACCAGCGCTTGAACCAAACCGACAATCAGCTCCATGCCGTAGAACGGCAGCGGGACCAACCAGCCAAAATACTTACCGCCCATGACGGCCATGGCCTCGAGCAGGTTCTCACCGGCGAAGATGTTTCCGTAAAGACGGAAGGAAAGGGAGACTGGACGGAACATGATGGAGATGACCTCGAGCAGGCCAACTGCCAAAAAGACCGCAACCAGCAGGGCGCGCATCCCGCCCTTGGCATCGCCGCGGTATCCGAAGATATGGCTGATAAAACCGCCCGGACCGTTCGCCCGCAGAGCCCAAACGATCCAGCAAGCGAAGAACACGATCGACATGGCCGAGGTCATGTTCAGATCCGCGTTACCACCGCGGAGAAGCGGCCTCTCGACGTGATCAAAAGTTGGGAGGATCAGGTTGCCGGTTGAATGGCTGCCCCATCCGACGGTGCCAACACCCGGGATAAGTCCGAACCAGTTCGTGAAGAGGATGAAGATGAAGACCGTCGCGAAGAACCAGAAGGTCTTGCTCACCAGTTCACCGCCGATAATTCCAGAAAGGAAATTGTGCAAGCTCTCCACCAGCCACTCCCAGAAGTTCTGAGCCCCCTCGGGCACCTGCTTCATGTTGGCAGTCGCCATTCGTGCAAACAGGATCACCAGCAGAGCCACCACCCACGTTACCACCATGGAGTTGGTGACCGGTAAACCGCCGATGTTAAACACCTCAAGGGCCGCGGGAGGCAAACCAGCGTGGCCGCCGTCGCCATGGGCGTCCCCATGTGCTCCTTCAGCGGCGTGCGCGACCGCCGTAGCCGCAGCGTGGGTGCCTTCTGCCGCTTGGGAAAGGGATACCCATCCCAGAACCAAAGCCAATGCCAAGATCAATTTTGTCAGCCGCATGAGTGATAAATAAGTCGCCATCTCGACGATAAAGAAACGACGCGAGATGAAGGGTCACCGCTAAGAGCGGCGTGAAATTGCCGGAGTGTGAATTATTTCACAAGGGTTTTTTCAGGTTTTTGCATGAGGTATTATTCTTACTCACCATTCTCATAACCGCGGGTGGGGCCTAAAGCCTACGCCAGGTGAGCAAAATCGGGCCTATCCGCGCTGCAGGTCCCCTTCCCCGCCCCTCTGTCGTCGCGCGCTGGCCGAGCCGCAATCCAACCGCATCAAACCCAAGAATCCCCGACAAGGGACAGGCCTCACCCTGAACCGCCTCACTGGGGACAGACCTCATCCGCTGCCGCCTCGCAGGCAGGGACAGACCTCTATCCGTGGTTCTCATCCCGTAAACCCTACAAATACTTTGAACCTTTTGCGTCTCCTCTGCGATGAACACCCAAGCGGCCGCGAACTGAACTCCAATCAGCACAACCAAATAGATCCCATGCTCAAACGCATCATTCTTTCTCTGATAGGTTTATACCTTGGTAACGCGGCGCATCTCCAGGCGGCCGAACGATTCCGAACAGACATCAACCCCGCCCTGCTCTACTGGCAGGCCTGGGCTCAGATCCCCGACTTCTCGGAAGCTGACCGGGGTTACTTATTCACCAACGAGTGGCGCGGCCAGGTTCTCCCCCCCCGAGCCGGGGAGCTCTTGTCCCGCTATAACAGCGTCTTCAAACTGTTGTATCGCGGGGGCAAGGCGCAGGTCCCCTGTGTCTGGGGATACGACCTCACGGATGGTCCAGAAGCGCTCCTCCCTGGGTTGGCCAAGGCCAAGGCGGTAGCCCAGGCCGCCCGGCTTCGGGTGAGCTGGCATCTCCAGCAAGGCAACCAGGCCGCGGCACGCGACGAACTGATCGCTGCATTCATTGAGGGAAGAAACCTCGCCACCGACCGGATTCTCATCTCGGCATTGGTCCAATTCGCGATCGAAAACATCTGTATGAACGCGGTCGTCGACAACTATCACCGATTCAAACCAGAAACCTTGAAGGAAGTAATGGCAGGGTTCGCTGCCGCTCCCGCTCGCGGCAGCATCGCCGATTCCATCTCGACCGAGCGATCATCCATGTATGGATGGATCTTGGTGAAACTCGCCGACCTAAAAGCAGAGGCCAAGAACGAACCAGAGATGCTCGAGAAGGCGCAAGCCCTCCTACAGATGATCGTGTCCACTCCGGATCAACCTAGACCCGAATGGGCGAAGGACGTTTTGGCTGCGGCGGGGGGATCCATGGACGGGCTCATGAACTACGTCAAGCAACTGGATCCTCTCTACACGGAGCTGGAAAGCATACTCCGCCTTCCCTATTCGCAAGCCTCCGTTCAAATCAAGCAGTTCAACCAAAAGATCGAGAACCAGCCGAACTTGCTGGCTCGAGAGTTTCTCGGGCCCTTCGATCGGTCACTCGCGAAGCAGTTTGAGGCCGAGGTGAAACTTTCGATGCTCCGAGCCGCGGTTGCCTACACCACCCAAGGCGAAACCGGTTTGAACAGCGTGATCGATCCTTCAACCCGCTTGCCCTTCGAGTTCCAACCGTTTTCACTCAACGGAGCCCGGCGAGGTTTCCAACTGCGTGCCCAGTTCGGGTTCGGGGACGCGCCGGGCGTGCTGATCTTCGCGGAAAAGGATGGCCCAGCGTTTTATCCTTATGGAAAGGACGCCGGAAAACCGCTGAAATAGCGACGGTCAGCGTCACCCCTCGCTTGCTAAAATCGTGAACGTCCCCCCGAAAATCCTGACCATTGTTGAGCCCGCGCCCGATGAACTGCTGCTTGTGGCGCGGGCTCAACGGGGGGACACAGAGGCGTTCGATCGCCTCTGCCGCTTGTACGGGGACCGTTTACTCCGCCAAGCCCAGGCGCTGTGTGGCGGACGCGGGTCTCCAGAAGATCTCGTGCAGGAAACGCTCGTCCAGTCCTGGAAGTCGCTGCGGCGATACAACGGCCAGTGCCAATTGTTCACCTGGTTCTGCAGCATTCTCATCCATAGACACCGAGACAGTTTGCGGAAGCGTCTTCCCACCCCGTTTAGCTGGCTGTTTGGCGGCTCAGAAAAGCAGGTGCAGTCTCACCTCCTTCAACTGTCCGATCCGGAACCCGGCCCGAGTCTACAAGCAGAGCTAGGCGAACAGGCCGGTCAACTCCTTCGAAGCCTTAATCAGTTGCCGGAAAAGCAACGCCTCGTTCTCTACTTGCGATTCTACGCCGACGAGAGCTTGGAGGGTATCGCTGGGGCGATCGGCTGTTCGGTCGGCACCGTGAAATCGCGCCTATTCCATGGCCTCGAACGTCTCCGGAAGCTCCAGTCCCGCTCCAACGACACTCCAACCCTATGAAGCCTTGTCCTCAGCACCGCAAATCCATCGCCCTCTTCGCGGCGGGCAGCCTTTCGTCAGCGGCGAGTGCCCCGGTCCAAGAACATTTAGACCTTTGCCCCGGGTGCAAAGAGTACCACCAAGAAATCCTGACCCTCTGCCAACGCCAGACAGAGGCGGCGGATCATCTCCAACCCGCTACCCTACCCACTCAGATCTACGAGCGCGTGGCCCTGGAGATCAGGAACTCAACGCCACTTGCTTCGCCGCCGTGCTTGGTCGATCCAAGGCGGAGTTGGCTGCCAAGGTTCGCTGCGGCAGCGGCGGTGCTGGCGCTCCTCATCGGGGCTTGGAAGTTCGATCGATCTGGAACCGCAGTCCTCCCTCCCGCGGTCGATCGTGTGACTTCCATGGCCAGCGGGGCCAACCCAGCCATGATCGAGAACGACAGCTCGCTGGGTTATTATCGAAAGACGGTTATCCGATCACTCGATGACCTGGACCGGTTGGTCAATCAGCAGGCGGATCGAGTGGAGGGCTTCGCTGTGAGCCTTCGCCTGAATCAAGGCTTGCTCGATTGAAATCGTTACTCGCAAGCCTGTCTGGCTTGTCTCCACCGGACGCAAGTGCAGTGGGGACAAGGCGGACCGGCGGCTAGGCCAAGAAATGTTGAGGATATCCCCCTTAGGATTTGCCCCGGATTGTCGAAATTCCACTAGAGCCGTGAATCCCGGTTCACCTGACGATCATGTCCACCTTGAGCAAGCTAGCCCCTACCGGAGAAGAGATCCGATTCCGCGATGACGAGTTTATCGTGAGTAAAACAGACACTCGTGGAATCATCACCTACGCCAACGACGTGTTTATGCGCGTCTCCGGGTATCGCGAAGAGGAGTTATTGAACCAGCCTCATAACCTGATCCGCCACCCGGATATGCCGGGATGCGTCTTTAAGCTGGCCTGGGACACCCTCAAGAGCGGCCAGGAGATTTTCGCCTATGTCATCAACCTTGCCAAAAACGGTGGGCACTACTGGGTGTTTGCCCACATGACGCCTAGTTTTGACGCCTCCGGGGAGTGCATTGGATACCACTCGAATCGCCGTGTTCCCGCGCCCGACGCCCTGCCCAAGGTGAGAAAACTCTATGCCCAGCTTCTAGCCGAAGAACAGCGACACCACGAACGAGCAAAAGCCGTTGGCGCAGGTTACAACCTGTTCCTCGGAATGCTCCGAAACCAGAACATCGACTATCGAGGGTTCGTCTTTGGCCTGTCTGCCAGCACCCGATTGGAGGCGGCGGTATGAAAGGGCTAACCGACTCCCTACAATTGGTATCGCGCGCGCTTCCCACTGGGGATTTGGATGGCCGACTCAATCACATGGCCGAGGTTTGTGCCCGGGCTGCGGCCGGTGATCTGGAAGCTCGCCTGAGCGGTTTTTGCGACGACACGTCGCTCGGCCCTCTAGCCCGCTCGATTAATCACCTGCTTGATGTCGCCGATGCCTACGTGCGGGAATCCTCCGCGGCCATGGACCAGTGCAGTGAGGGACACTACGAACGCCCCATCTTGTGCCAAGGGTTGGCGGGATCGTATCGCAAGGCTGCGATCACCATTAATCGTGCCGCGCTGAAGATGAAGACAGATGCGGGGCGCATAGCCGAATTCCAGGCCGAGCGGGAACGCGTCGTGAAGGATGTGACCGAAACCACGGGGTCGATTGCGGCGGCCTGCGAGGAACTCTCCGCCACGACCAACGAGATTTCTCGACAAGCGGGCCTGTCGAGCGAGCTTACCAGCACCGCGGTGTCCGAAACCGATCGCACGTTGTCGGCCATGAACGCCCTGATGAAGGCTACCCAGGAGATCGAGAGCGTAGTCACCTTGATCAGCCAGATCGCGAGTCAGACCAAGCTGCTCGCTTTGAATGCCAGCATCGAGTCGGCTCGAGCCGGGGTGCATGGGGCCTGCTTTAATGTCGTGGCTCAGGAAGTGAAAAATCTCTCGCAAGGCACCAGTAACGCCATCGAGAACATCGCCACCCAAGTTGATCTGCTGAGGCGATCTTCCACGAACGTTCAGTCCGCGATCGAAGGCATTGGGAAGTTTATCCATCAGATCCATGGCAACACCTCGAGCATCTCCACCTCGGTGCGGGAGCAGGTGGAGGCCACGACGGAAATCTCCAAGCGTATGGAAATCGTAGTCTCCACGATGCAGGGCCTCGGAGGATCGCAGCGCAGCGCCTAAAGCAAACGCAAGAAGGGTCCCTTGTTTAGTCAGAAAGCTAGGCTCTCCCAGCCGCGATCCCTCCGGGTTCGGGACTTCGACCGCCAAGGCGTGACCTCGTTCACCTGACTCCTGACAACTCTAATCCGACGAGCATCGAGGTGAACCGCCACTGCCGAATTGACACCCGTCCTTCAATTCTCCTTAGTGGGCCCCATCCTATGAATCTTTTCCGGCTCCTGAATCCTTTCGTCGTGGCGCTCGCTCTATTCGGCCTGGTTGTATCTGGATCGGCGGCGGCTCCGAAGTCCGCCGAACGCTGGGAGAAGGAGATTCGGCAGTTCGAGGAAAAGGATCGCGCTCACCCCCCCAAACCCGGCGCGATCCTGTTTACCGGCAGCTCCAGTATCCGGCTTTGGAAGACCCTCGAAACCGACTTTCCCCAGCGCTATGTGTTGGGACGCGGGTTTGGCGGCTCGGAGATGTCCGACCTGAACCACTATCTTGAACGCATCGTGCTCCCCTATTCTCCTAGACATATTCTTGTCTACGAGGGCGACAATGATCTCGCGAGCGGGAAGAGCCCGGAGCAAGTGCTAACTGACTTTCAGACCTTTGTCTCCCGTGTTCGAGCGCGACTGCCTCGCGTTCGAATTGACTATATTGCCGTCAAACCCAGCAAAGCACGCTGGCATCTGTTCGACCGGATCAAGACCACCAACGAGTCCATCGCGCAGTGGGCGAAGACGCAGAGTCGGGTGGGCTACATAGATGTGTTCACCCCGATGCTGAGGTCGTCGGGTGAGCTTCGCATCGAGTTGTTTCAATCCGATGGCCTTCACCTCAACGCCGATGGCTACGCTCTCTGGACTCAGATCATTCGCAGGCGGATTTAAGGCACCTCGTTACATCCACGCGGGTTGAACCACGATACCGGAACGGTAACCTCTCGCTCCCAAGCACCAATGGTGCGTCCCATCCCAGCCTGGGGTGACAATCCGAGGCACCCATAGCCCTTCCCATCCAGGGCTGAAAGCCCGACATAAGGCCGCCGAGTCTGTGATAACTTCACCACCTGGCTGACCCGCTTCCACTCAGGCTCGCGAGCCAACCTCAGGCAACTCTCAGATTGTCACCCGCCCCGGCTCGGCGCATGCTCACGAGCTCATGAGCTCGCTACCTATCATTCGAGAGGCCGTGTCGAGGATGACAATCGTGGATGTCCACGAACATCATATTCCGGAGATCTTTAATTCGCGATCCGTCGGCCTGCTCAACCTACTCCGACAGAGCTATGCGGGCTGGTCGGTCGCTCGTCCCTACCCGCTACCCAGCGAGTCGCGCACGTCGGACCCTATGCTCGAAGACGCGAGCAACGCGTGTTGGGAGGACATCCGGCGGTTCACGGAGGACTGTGGATCCAACCACTTCGTTCGGAACCTCGTTCACGCGATCCTCGACCTCCACGCGCCGGGAGAATCAAAAATCCATCAAGGCAACTGGGAACAAATCGATGCCGCGATTCGATCGGCCCATGCCCGGCCCAGTTGGTCAGCCGAACTGCAGTCGAAGGCTGGAATCGAGTCCACCATCACCGACCCCTACACCGATCCGCTCCTGGACGCCCGTCAAGCGCTGGGCGCTTCTTACCGATCCGTCATGCGGATTAACTCACTCGCCTGTGCGTGGAATCCCGAATCGCGGGACCATAACGGCAACTCCGGCCGGGAATTGCTGGCTCGCATCGGGTCGCCGGCGGGAGATTTCGATGAGTTTCGCGCGGGTTGCACCCGATTGGTAGCCACCTTGGCGGACCGGGGACAGGTTGCACTGAAGAACGCTCTGGCGTATGACCGCGACCTTCACTTCGACGCTGGATCTATCGAAGAAGCTCGCGCCGTGTGGGGAAAACCTAAACCCGACCCCGCCGAGAAGAAGGCCTTCGGAGACTTTGTCGTCGACCATTTGTGTCGAATCGCCGCCCAAACCGGAGTTCCCATGCAGATGCACCTCGGCACCGCCATCATTCAAGGATCCCACCCGTTGAATGTCGCACCGTTGATCGAGCGGCATCCGCAGACGCGTTTCCTGCTGATGCATCTGGCGTATCCGTGGAGTCGGGACCTGCTGGCGATGGCTTTCGTTTACCGCAATATCTGGATTGATTTGACGTGGTCTCTGCTGCTCAGTCCTTCGCATTTTAAACTGGCCTTGCATGAGGCGATTGAACTCTTGCCCGATGAATCGCGCCTGATGATCGGCGGCGATAACTGGCATGCTGAAGAAACTTGGGCCACGATGCGACTAGCCCGACGTCTTCTGTCCGAGGTCCTGGCCGAGAAGGTCGACCAAGGCTACTTCGCCATCGACGATGCGTTGCGTTTGGCCGAGAAGATTTTAAGCAAGAATGCGAAGCGGTTTTTTGGGATGGCATAGGGCGAGATTCGCCTACAGTCCGAAGTGTAGGAGCCGGTTGACGAGGCTTGGTTCATGGAGGGGAGCAGGCTTTGATCGGGCTGATCAGCACGATCCTTCGGTTCTCACTGGTTTAGTACTCCTCCGCGTTCTCCGCGCCTCCGCGAGAAAAGATCCTTCCCCTAACTCGGAAGGACTGCCGGAATCTCTCGCGGAGGCGCGGAGAACGCGGAGGGGAAAGAGTTCATGGAGAGCCAAGTGGTTAACGACCGCCTGTCGACCCTCGCGGAGTTGCCCACCTATCAATCCCGAGCTGGGGCAAGAGTGGGCTCGAGTGGAATCTCGCCCTACCGCCGTGACGATACAGGGCGCATCGCGGATCTTCAGCCTACCTTACCTTCACTCGACTGAGCACCTGGCCTAACGGCTCGTCCGGTTTGGGCGCCTCCATCAGTCGGCTGGCCGGACGATGCTTCAGGTAAAAGGCCAACACTTCCGGAAAGTAAACCAACCCTTCGGGGGGACTTGAGCCCCAATCGGCGCGCCCTTCGGTGTAGTCCCGTCGAAAATCCCGATCCTCAGGATGCGGGTAGAGCGCGTTGATCTCCTGCTGAACTTTGACTTTTCCAGTGGCGAGTTCCCAGCCGGTCAGCCCGGCGAAGAGTTTCCCTGTCAGCAGCCAACCCTGAATTCGCTGGCGCAAGACTCGTTCGATCGCGTCGAGATGCGAAGCCTGGGGTCCGAGATAGCGATCGGCCTGAACCAGTTGCCAGGCGTGTTCGATCGCTTGTCCCATAATCACATGACTCGATCGCGGATGCGGGTAGCGCCAGCCGCCCACCGGGTCCTGGCTGGCGGCCATGAAATCAGCCACCGCCACGATGACCTCCCGAAGCTTCGGTTCCATTGGGACGAATCCTGCCAGTTCCGGTAGACCCGCCAGCGCGTAACCGATGATGTAGGGCTTGGCATATCCTACCTTTAAACCGGCTGCATCGTCTTCGATGAAAGGCGGCTCCGCCGTCAGAGGTTTCCCTCCTTGGTCAAACAGATCTCCTGTGGACAGCTTGGTGCGCAGTTGACGGAACAGGCGAAGCGCCTCGTTCAGGTGTTTGCGTTCTCCTGTCCAGCGGTACAGCCGCACGAAGTCTCGTGCATCACCGATGTTGCGGCATTCCCCTCGATCCACATGCAGGTGTTCCTCGGCGTAGCCCAACTGAGCCTGCAACGCCTCCAACATCCGGGGATCTCCCGATTCCTCGTAAGCTAGATAGAAAGAATCGTACCCTTTCGTGCAGAAGTTGACTGAACTGTTGGATCTCCACATGAAGGCCTGGTCGTCATCCGGTGGGCTTTGATTCTGGGCTCGAATGTTGTTGTAGCGGGTGCCGCCGCGGGCCTTCGCACCCCACCAGATGCTGAGATCGTAAAAGTTGTCACACCAGAGCAAGCCTACCTGCCGCAGTCGGCCATCGGCGCTGCGCCATCCCTCTTCGAACAGGGGCGGGCAGTGGTTGAGCCGGTTCATGCCGAAGTTCCCCGCCTGGGTTGAACCGTCGGAATACCCGGTCACATTTCCCCAGTCATCGCCCATCGCCGCGCTGCGGCTCATGGCAAGGCGATGATACTCCAAAAGTTCCAATAGTCTCGGGTAAGCGCTGAGATCAGGGGTCTCCGCGAACGCATGGAGCCGCTGCCAATCCGGAATGGCGAAGGTGATGGCATGAGGTGGTTCCAATGCGGGGGTGAGCGGGGCGACCCCGCGGGGGGTGATCACAAATTCGGCGCGACGCCAACTCATGGGCTGCATGGGAATCTTCTCCTCCACACGGGAGCGATAGTAACGATAGCGCCAGCTGAGGTCCTCCACTCGCGTCCACTCACTCCATCCGCGCCGCTGGAAGGGAGCTGTTGGGTGATACAATTGAGCGGAGTCCTCCCCAAACACCAACCTACCTCCTGCCCCCTGCTCGTAAGAGTGAATGGCAGGACCGCTGGCGGACGAAGGAGAGCCGGGACTCGCAACCCATTGGGCCTGATTCGCTGTGAGCAGGATCTCCCATCCCAGCGTAGGCGCCCACCCATTGGTGGGCTGGTTCCGTTGCAGGTGTGCAACTACGACTAGTCCGCCCATGGAATCCTGCCGAATTTCGACAATGCGCGGCCAGTCCGGATCGGCAAAATGAAACCGCGTCCAAAGGAAACACTGATTCGATTCCACGAGCTCGGCGCGTGGAGGCGTCGACGCGGTGCGGGGTGGAGCGAGAAGTCGAGCGGACCAAAGTGGGCCGTTACTACCTCGCGCCAGCAAGCGATCGCCCTCGAAGCCGAGCCGCAGGGGGAAGGAGCCGATGCGCGGTTCGGAGGCTGCCTCGGTTTGGAGTCGAAAATCAACCGGGTCCAAAGTTCGGAAGTCGTAAAGAAATGTCACCAAGGCTCGCCGAATTCCTTGGATCGAAGGGCCCTCGCCATGGTGCCAGGTCAGCGGACGAACAGCAGGTGTCATTTGGGATTGGCCGTCATGAAGCCGGAGGGACGCCGGGTTGGTCAGCACCTGAGGGCCCAAGGGAATCGAAGCGCGGATCCACTGCGTGCCGGTCGCGGCGGGAGTGACACGAAACGTGCCGGGCAACGGTGCCTTGGACTGAGCCCAGACGACATCTAGGCCGCTGAGGAGCATCGCCTGGATGATGAGGGCGATCAAAGTAGGTCTCATGAATGAACGGAGGTTCGCTGGCGAAAGTCCATGGCGTCAAGAGGCTCTTGAAAACCCAGATGGGTAAGAGCCGCGGTAACCCGGCTTCCCCTGACTCCTGTCCTCCGACCAGGGGCGACTCTTACCCCAATACCCCCGGAATTTTCTTGGCACTATTCGCCACTCCGGTGAGCCGTTCCTGTCTTCCCTCCAAAGGAAAATACAAGGCGTCGTTTTCCAAACCCATCGCAGCCAGGATGGTCGCATGCAGGTCCTTCATGGGATGCCCGGGGTCGGCGGCCATGAGCCCGATCTCGTCGGTTGATCCAATGCGCATCCCGGGTCGCACGCCCCCACCGGCCATCCACACGGTGAAACCCGCGGCATTGTGCTGGCGTCCCAGGTCTCCTTGCATCATGGGCGTTCTACCAAACTCGCTGGCCCAAATGACCAGCGTGCTGTCGAGAAGACCGCGTTGCTTCAGATCGGCGAGGAGCGCAGCGATCGGTTGATCCGTCCATCGGGCGCGCGGGGTGTGGTTGTCCGTGAGCTTGGCGTGGGCATCCCATCCATCCTTGTCCGGCATGTCGTAGAGCTGAACGAAGCGCACTCCGCGCTCCACCAGCCGACGTGCGAGCAAGCACTTTCGCCCAAAGCTCGCCAGGCGCTTGTCGGAATGGTCCACCCCGTAGCTGGTTTTCAAACTGTCAGATTCCTTATCCAGGCCACCGACTTCCAGGGCCGCGGCTTGCATGCGGTAGGCCAATTCGTAGGACGCGATCCGCGCATCCAGTTCGGTGTAGGTTTCCCGTCCCTGACGATGTCGCAGGTTCAGCGTCCGCAGCACGTCGAGAGAATGCCTTTGTCCGGAAGCGAAATCGGGAGGCGGCGTTAGATCCAGAACCGGAGAACCGGTATCGCGCAATCGCGTGGGCTGAAAAGCCGCCGGCAAAAAGCCATTGGAGTAGTTGGCCGCTCCCCCCAATGGGCCGGCATCGAATAGCATGACGTATCCCGGCAAATCCTGATTCTCAGTGCCTAGCCCGTAGGTCACCCAGGATCCCAGGCTGGCTTTCCCCGGCCGAATGTCGCCGGTGTGGAGCTGGTAGCTGGCGGGGGCGTGATTGTTGCTATCGGCTTGCAAGGAATGAACAAAGCAAAGGTCGTCCACATGACGGGCCACATTCGGGTACAGGTCGCTGACCCACATGCCGCTTTGACCATACTGATGAAAACCCCACGGGCTGGCGAGCAGCTCATCCTTGCACCCGTGAAACACATTGGCGAATTTGGTGCCGGTGACGGCCTTGCGAATCGACTCGGGTACTGGCTTGCCGTGAAGTTTTTGCAGCGTGGGTTTATAGTCGAAGGTGTCCACCTGCGACGGACCTCCGACCATGAAAAGAAAGATCACCGACTTGGCTCGGCCGGGGTGGTGCCCAGCGCGGGAGAGAAACGGATTCAGGGGATCAATCGTGGGAGGCTGAGATCCCAAACCCCGTGCGTGGCTGGCCGCCAACGTCGCCAAGGCCACCGAGCCAAAACCAGCTCCGCAACGAGCGAGGAACCCGCGCCGGGTGTAGTTCTGTGGGATGGCGAACATGAGGGAAAGAATGGCAGGCGGACGGCAAAAATGCCAGAAGAAGGAGGAGGATTCTCCTTTAGGATTTTCGATTTCGGGTTTAACGCTGCCGAGGCCGGCAGTTCCGGCCCGGGCAGGTTCCCTGCCCCCTCCACCCGCAGATTAACCCGCACAGGCCACTGGTCAAACCAACCTTCCTCTGACATATTCCCGCTGTGACGGTTGCATGGTGCATTTTGCCGATGGTGCTTGGGAGCTCTTTTCTGCTAGAGGCTCAGGACACCCTCGCGCCGACGTTCTTTCAGGACCGAGTCCAACCCCTGATCGAATCCCGTTGTGTAAGCTGTCACGGCCCAGACAAGCAAAAGGGGCAGCTCCGCTTGGATTCACGGGAAGCGATGCTGAAAGGGGGCGAGTCAGGCCCGGTCTTGATCCCCGGAAAACCTTCCGAAAGCCTGCTGGTCCAAGTGGTGCTTCACCAGAAAAAGGACCTCGAAATGCCACCGAAGGAACGCCTCACGCCCGCCGATATCGCGGTGCTGGAGAGGTGGATCGGCGCCGGCGCGCCGTGGCCTCAGGGGCATTCTACGAATTCGACAGCCGCTCAGACGCCGGGGGAGCGAGTGGGCGACGCCTGGAGCGATCCCAAGAATCCCATCACCCGCCTTTTCGGGGGCCAGAGGCTGGACCTGTGGTCGTTTCGTCCCCTAGCCCGGCCCGCCTTACCCGCATCGGCCACGAACCCTTGGGTTCGAAGTCCCCTGGATGCCTTCATTCTCGCCTCCTTGGAAAAAGCTGGATCCCAGCCGGCTCCTGAAGCGGATCGCCGGACCTTGATCCGTCGGCTGACGTTTGATCTCACGGGCCTTCCACCCTCCCCAACCGAAGTAGCCGCCTTCGTCTCGGACCCATCTCCGTTGGCGTATGAACATCTGGTAGATCGATTGCTGGCTTCCCCGCGTTACGGCGAACATGCGGCCCGGCTTTGGCTGGATGTCATTCGCTACAGCGACAGCAATGGCTTCGACTGGGATGAGTTCCGGCCGAAGGCCTGGCGCTTCCGGGATTACGTCATTCGCTCCTTGAATGCCGACAAACCGTTCGACCAGCTGGTGCGCGAGATGCTGGCCGGTGATGAATTGCTAGCAGGCCCTCCGTCCTCTCCCGCCGAGCAGGATTATCTCATTGCAACCGGCTACCTCCGACTGGGACCGCAGGATAATTCCTCGGCCGCGTTCAATGAACAGGACCGGAGCCGTGCCGAGCTCCTGGCTGACCTGACCGAGACCACCTCCTCGGCCTTCCTCGGGTTGTCGATGTCCTGCTGCCGTTGTCACGACCACAAGTTTGATCCACTTTCCCAGGCCGATCATTTCAGAATGCGGGCATTCTTTGAGGGCGTGAGGCCAGCCGACGATCTCCCCCTCGATCTCGCCGCCGACCAAGAACGGATCCGTGCGTTCAACCAGAACCTCGAGCGCAACATCGCACCCTTGGAGAAAGATCGCCAAGCCATCCTGGATCGAGTCCGTCAGAGCCTGCGCGAGGAGCGGCTGACCAAGCTATCGGCCGACGAACGAACACTGCTCGAAAAGCCTCCGGAAGCTCCCTCAGACGCGGACAAAAGCCGCCTGGAGGGGATCCGAAAAAAGGTGGAGCCCTCCGACAAGGAAGTGAAGGCCGCGCTGGCTAAGCGCGAGCAGGAGAAAGCGGCGGAACAGTCAGTGGCGCAACGGATTTCCGAGCTGAAGGCTCAGCTGAAGCCTTGGACTCAGGGGTTGTTAATGTCTGAGAACGGAGAGAAAATCCCAGTCACGCGCATCTTGTTCCAGGGCGATTACAAGAGTCCCCGCGATCCCGTGGAGCCTGGTTTTCCATCGGCCTTAGATCCCAACCCTGCGCCGGTAGTCAAGCCAGCCAACCCTAAGACCAGCGGACGTCGCTTGGCTTTGGCCCATTGGATCACGCATCCCCAGAACCCGCTAACGCCGCGGGTTCTTGTCAACCGGGTCTGGCAGCAACACTTCGATCGGGCTCTGGTGGCAACTCCCAACGATTTTGGACTCGCGGGGTCGCGCCCGACGCATCCCCAGTTGCTCGACTGGTTAGCGGAGCAGTTCATCCAGGGTGGTTACTCGATCAAAGCCCTGCATCGCACGGTGGTTCTCAGCGCCACCTACCGGCAAAGCTCAAGCCGCAGCTTGGGGAACCCGCCAAGCGTTGCGACTTTGCCCGGGCAGAACGCTGACCAAGCCGCGCTCTATGCAACGCAGAGTCTGAGGCGGCTCTCAGCCGAACAACTTCGGGACGCCCTGCTCCTGACCAGCGGTCAGCTACAGCTCCGGCCTGGAGGCCCCCCCGCCTGGCCGGATCTCCCGCCCGAAGTGCTGCAGGCCAATCCCGCCTTCCTCGACGACAATGCCGAGAAAACCAAGGGCTGGTATCCCTCCCCGGCGGGCGACCAGCATGTTCGCAGCGTTTTCTTGGTGCAGAAGCGAACGGTGCGGGTGCCGTTTCTGGAGACTTTCGATCTTCCGGAGAACAGCACGTCCTGCGCTCGCCGCACGGTTTCCATCGTCGCCCCCCAGGCGTTCGCACTTCTGAACGGGCCGCTGGCCGTGCAGAGTGCTCGCGCGCTAGCCGAGCGCGTCTCGCGCGAGTCCGAGGCTGGGGGCTCCGCCCAGATCCGGCGTGCCTTCCAGCTCGTGCTGCAGCGCCCCCCGGCTCCCGAGGAACTGCGCGAGTGCGAGCAGCTCCTTTCTCAAAGAAGCCTGACCGAGGTTTGCCGGGTGCTTCTGAACCTGAACGAGTTTCTCTATCTGGACTGACGCATGAGACCGCTGATCGAACAGGTCCCGTGGCAGTCAGGTCCCCAGGGGCTCGCGGCTCGATTTCATGCGGAGGCGGGCAGCTTCTTGTTGGAAAGCGCCCGGCTTCAACCCCAGCGGGCGCGCTATTCCTTGGTGGGCGCCCGCCCCTTCCTCACGTTCCGTTCCTGGGGTGCTCGCTGCGAAATCACCACGGCCGCCGGAACCCAGGTCCAATATGGCGACCCCTGGAAACTTCAAGCCTCGCTCCTCGCCCGGTGTGAGCTTCTGGACGAAATCGATTTCCCGTTCCCGCTGGGCGGTTGTTTTGGCTACTGGGGTTACGACTTGAAGAATTTCGTAGAGCCCCGGCTAAACCGCAGGGCAACCGGCGATTTGGAACTCCCCGACTGCGTCGTCGGTTTTTATGACAGTCTGGTGGTCTTCGATCATGAGTTGCAGCAAGCCTGGATCGTGAGCACGGGGCTGTCCCCCGATGGATCCCGAGACGAAACGCGAGCTGCCCAGGCCACCGAATTTTGGCGCAAGGCCAGCGCTTCCGCACAGGAGCACGACAGCCCGACCGCCTCAACGCGGCTGCTACCCGCACTGGCTTCGGGGCTGTGGCGTTCGAGTCTCCCGCGCGAAGCCTTTTTAGAAGCGGTCCGGAAAGCGCAGGCCTATATCAGATCGGGAGACATCTATCAGGTGAATCTGGCGCAGCGGTTGACGGTGGAGGCGGGGTTGCCGCCGTGGACGCTGTATCAGCGTCTTTCGGCCTTGTCGCCCGCGCCGTTCGCTTCCTACTACCATGCTGGCGATTTCGCCTTGGCGTCGTCGTCACCGGAGCTGTTCTTGCGGTTGAGTGCCGACCAGATCGTTACCCGGCCGATCAAAGGCACCCGGCCGCGATCGAACGATCCAATTCGCGATGCGCAGCTGAGCTATGAGCTTCAGACCAGTGCCAAAGAGATGGCGGAATTGGTCATGATTACCGATTTGCTGCGCAACGACTTGGGCCGGGTCTGCGAGTATGGAAGCATTCAGGTGCCGGAGCTGGTGCAGCTCGAGCGCTATTCGCATGTGCAGCATCTGGTGTCCACTGTGGAGGGACGCCTCCGGCCTGGAACCACTCATCTGGATGCGTTCGCTCGGTGTTTTCCGGGCGGCAGCATTACCGGAGCTCCGAAAATCCGAGCGATGGAGATCATCGAAGAATTGGAGCCGGTCACCCGGGGACCCTATACGGGCAGCTTGGGTTACCTAGGATTCAACCGCGAGAGCCAGCTGAGCATTTTGATTCGGACCGCCATTTGCCAACCGGACTCAACCCACTTTTACGTGGGAGCTGGGATCGTGGCCGATTCCCAGCCGGAAGCTGAGTATCAGGAAACCCTCGCCAAGGCCGCTGGCTTCTTGGAGTGCATTCCCACCCCTACCGATTATTCCGTACGTACGTTCAAATAATCGGTCATTCGCAGCATCTGCTTGCGCTTCGGACGAACCTCTGTCTTTTATGCTCGCTGCATTGTCCGTGAGAACCCGTTTCAACCCATGAAAGATCTCGTTCCGGCCCCTCCCGCCATTGTTCGGCAGGAGCAAAAGTCGATTCAGGAGCTGTTCCACAAGAACGTGCTTCCCACCTATTCACGTTTTGATCTGGTGCTCAGCCGCGGCCAGGGAAGCTGGTTATTTGACGTCAATGGACGGCGATTCTTGGATCTCGGCGGCGGGATCGCGGTCTGCTCGCTCGGCCATGCGCATCCCGAGATCACGGCCACCCTGACCGAGCAATCGCAGCGATTGGTCCACGTCAGCAACCTCTACTACCATGAGCCTCAGGGCCGACTCGCCCAGGCTCTCAACCAGCACCTCGCCCCGGGTAAGATCTTCTTTTGCAACAGCGGCGCGGAGGCCAACGAAGGCCTCTACAAACTGGCTCGCAAATTCGGTCACGAGGAAGGTCGTTTTGAAATCCTGACCGCGTTCGATTCGTTCCACGGCCGAACCCTGGGGGGCATCGCCGCGACGGGACAAGAGAAGGTGAAGAAGGGGTTCGAGCCGATGGTCTCGGGCTTTCGCCATATTCCCTTCAATGACCTGAAGGCCGCCCGCGAGGCGCTGTCACCCTCCACCGTTGCCATTCTGATCGAGGGCATCCAGGGCGAGGGCGGCATCACGCCAGCCACCGCCGAGTACCTGTTGGGGTTGCGTCGGCTCTGCGATGAAAAAAAGATGCTCCTGCTCATGGATGGCGTGCAGTGTGGCCATTTCAGGACCGGACGATTCCAGAGTTTTCAGCGAACGTTGGAGGGAGTGATGGGTGCGGAAGGGTTCCTGCCGGATGGCTTATCCATGGCGAAATCCCTCGGAGGTGGCTTCCCCATGGGAGCGTTTTGGGTGAATGCCAAGCACACCGAGCTTCTCGGACCTGGGACCCATGGAACGACTTATGGCGGCACCCCTCTGGGCTGTGCGGTGGCGCTTAAGGTGTTGGAAGTGATCGAACGGGACGGGTTGGCGCGCAATGCCCGAGAGACGGGTGAGTTTCTGCAGGCCGAGCTGACCCGCCTCATGAAGCGATACCCCCAGCTGATTCTGAACGTCCGAGGCGTCGGCTTTATGGTGGGATTCGAACTGACCCGCGAGATTCGAGCGTTCGCTGGATCCGAGAAGGCGGCATCGCTTCAGATGGTGGGCCGGCTTCAGGATGCCGGAATGCTGGTGATCCCCTCCGGCACGCATCGAATCCGCCTGTTACCCGCTCTGAACCTCAGTCGGAACGAGGCGGGAACCGGGATAGAAATCCTCGAATCGGTATTGGCAAAGCTGGCCTGACCTGCTCAAACTACCCGCTTTCCTGCAACGCAGGATTTCGATGCCATGAAACATTTGCTGAGCCTCGAGACGATGTCACGCGACGCCATGGAGGCCGTCCTCCGGGATGCCGTCGCGTTTAAGCAACAGCGTCGAGCGCCATCCACCCAACCTCTGAAGGGCCAGACCTGGGCTTTGATCTTCTCGAAATCGTCCACGCGCACTCGCGTGAGCTTCGAGGTTGGGATCCACGAACTCGGTGGTCGTCCGCTGTTCCTCAATGCGAATGACATCCAACTGGGGCGAGGCGAGCCCATCAAGGATACCGCCCGAGTCTTGGGCCGCATGTTGCACGGAGCGGTCATCCGCACGTTCGCGCAGGCGGATGTGGAGGAGTTCGCTCAGTACTCGGGTATCCCAACCATCAACGCTCTGACGGACGACGAGCATCCCTGTCAGGTCTTGACGGACATCTTCACGTTCCAAGAGAAACGCGGGCCCATCCAGGGGCGGGTGGTAACGTTTGTGGGAGATGGCGCGTGCAACATGCCGGTCTCCTGGATCTTTGCGGCAGCGAAGCTGGGCTTCGAGCTCCGGATCGCCGCCCCGAAGGAGTTTCAGCCGGCCGAAGCGATTCTGAAGCGTGCCGGAGGCAATGTGGTTGTCACGGCCGATTTGCAGGCTGCGGCCGACGGTGCCGACATGCTTTACACCGATGTGTGGGTGTCGATGGGAAAAGAGGCTGAAGCCGCGGACCGAATTCGCACCTTGCAAGGTTATCAAATCAATCAATCGCTGCTGCATCGCGCCAAACCGAATGCTTTAGTGATGCATTGCTTGCCGGCTTATCGAGGCAAAGAGATTGATGAAGCGACCTTCGAAGGTCATGCCGACACAATTTTCCAGCAGGCCGAGAATCGCTTGCACGTGCAGAAGTCCATCGTGAACTGGTTGGTCACCTAACTCGGCGGGACGGCGCTCGGAGTTCCTGCCGCCTGCCGCGGCGGGCTCGACTCAAGAACCAGCTTTGATGCAGTCATTCGATAGCAAAGGCCAGTTTTCCCTCTCGCGTGTCCGTAGCCCGCGGTACCAGCCTTGGGCAAGCGCTCGCACCCTCCATTTCACAGCCATTCTCTTCTTCTCGTGTTGGACCGGATCGGTCGCGGCGCTCCCCTCTCTCGACACCCTCCTGAATCCGATTCGGCAACAGTATCACTTGCCCGCCCTCGCGGCCGCGGTGGTGGTGGATGGTGAAGTGCAAGCGGCGGGAGCTGTGGGCGTCAGGAAGGAAGGAGCTACCCGTCGAGTCAGGCTGAGCGACCGATGGCATATTGGGTCCTGCACCAAGTCCATGACGGCTTCGCTCGCAGGGCTACTGATCCAGGAAGGACGGTTTGAGTGGACGACGCCTGTAGGCGAATTGTTTCCAGATCTGCGGGATGCGATGCAAGCCGAGTGGCGGTCAGCCACTTTGGAACAGTTGCTCAAGAACCAGGCAGGCGCTCCGGAGAGCCTGGACAAGGACGGTCTCTGGACACTTCTGTGGCTCCGCCACGGCCTTCCGGCGATGGAACAACGATCGATGCTCGCGCGCGTCTTGCTCACCAAGCAAACACCGCAGGATGCACCCGGGACGCATTTCCGGTATTCGAATGCGGGATTCGCACTCGCTGGCCACGCGATCGAACTGAAGTTAGGAACACCCTGGGAAACCCTATTGGTGAAGCGCTTGGCCCGTCCGATCGGATTGCGGTCGGTTGGGTTTGGTTGCACCGCCAGTCCAGGAAAGCTGAACGGCCCGTGGGGCCATCACCGTGACGACACTGGGGTGAATGTGCCGGACGAACCCGGTCCCAACGGTGACAACCCAGCGGCCATCGGGCCCGGAGGCACCGTCCATTGCACCATTCTCGACCTTGCTCGCTACGCCCGGTGGCACCTCCGCGGAGCACGAGGCCAAGGCACCCTGCTACGCCCGGAAACCTTTTCGCGATTACATCAGCCCTACCGAGGGGGCGGTGCGACGACCTATGCTGGGGGCTGGAATGTAGTTCCGCGTGCCTGGGGCGACGGCGAAGTCCTCACCCATAACGGGTCGAACACTAAGAATTTCGCGGTCATCTGGATCGCTCCGAAGCGAAACTTTGCCGTGGTGGTATGCACCAATCTGGGCGGCGATGTGGCGGCACAAGCGACCGATGAGACGGCCGCAGCGTTGATTCGGAAGTATCTCACTCAAGGCAAGTGAGGGGGATCCCGGCTCCGCCGGGGGGACAAAAGCGGCAGAGGGCTACCGCAGTCCATATCTCGCTCCCGCTCCCCAACGACGTGCTAGAGGCCTAGCCCTATGGAGTGCGGAGACATGTCTCCGCTTTTCCTGCACGCGACGGAGTGGCTAAAGGTGCCCCTGGTAAATGCGTGGCTCGAAGAGGTTGAGGCAGCGTGAAGGAACAGCGGTGTCGTGCCCTGAGCATTACCCACAAGTTCTTCGACCAGATGTTAGAATCCCACAGGGATTCCGCCTCAAAGCCCAGGGTTGGCGCGAAGCCGGAGCGCCT